>JAYYZV010000001.1:0-15648 GCA_036339975.1 Pseudomonadota bacterium
CCGTAGCGCATACCCACCTGAACTACCGGATTGTGATAGCCACCAAACTCGGCCTCTTTTATTACTTCCCAAAACCATCCGGCCATTGTCCCCATTACTGCGACGGTGCCGAGGATGAGAAGCCAACTGACCTCACCATGCATATAAAGCACAGCCCCGATCGCCATAACGAACGCCGAGATTGATCCTATAAATGGCCATGGGCTGGGGTCGACGAGATGATATGGATGCTTGTTGCCATGGAAGTCGTGTTCCGTGGCGCTGGCGCCTGAATCTGCGGTAGGGACCATATTATAGGGCTCCGTTGTTTAACCGTCGGTTTTTTGGACAGCGTCTTCCGCCCGCGCCGTGCGTTCGGTATCAGCCTTCGTCTGGTAAAAAGTGTAGGAAAGCGTGATTGCCTTCACGTCGTTCAGGTTGGGGTCTTCGGAGATTGCCGGATCCACAAAAAACGAAACCGGCATATCGACCTCGCCGCCGGGTTCAAGCCTCTGCTCAGCAAAACAGAAGCATTCGATCTTGTTGAAGTACTGACCGGCTTTCAGTGGGGTAACATTAAACGTCGCCATCCCCACAATCGCGCGATCCGACAAATTGCGGGCGCGGTAAAACGCTATTGCATTTTCACCAACTAGGACTTCGGTTTTGGCTTGGGTGGGCGCAAATTTCCACGGCAAAGCCTGGTCAGTATCTGCGTTAAACCGAATGATCATTTTTCGCTTCAGAACTTCGTCAGGAGCCACTTCTGCGACTTGCGTCGTGCCGCCATATCCCGTGACCTGACAGAAAATTTCGTAAAGCGGCACCGCGGCATACGATGCCCCGCCCATACCTGCTGCGCTTAAGAAGGCAATCAGCGCAATACTCCGGTTACGTTTGGCAAGACTGCGCGCCATATCAGCCGCTCTCCGCGCCCGACATGCGAACGATAGACATCACGTAAAAGAGCGCGACTAGGGAGAATATAACGACCGCGAGCGCTATATTTCGACTGCGGCGTTTTTTGTGCATCTCAGAGCCCTGTTTAGTCATCTGTATCAGGCCGCCATCACCTGAACGACGAGGCTATCCACGATAAGCGCAGCAAACAGCACCGACAGATAGACTAACGAAAAACGAAACAAGCGGCGCGGTGCCCGACACGTATCATCAAACCATAGCGTGGCCGCAAACGCGATGAAAACAAACCCCATTACGGCGGCAAGCGCACCCCATAAGACGCTAGCCGTAGAGACCCACCAGGGAACCAATGATACCGGCAACAATATCAGGGTGTAGAGAAAGATCTGCCTCTTGGTTTCTAAAACACCTGAGACTACCGGCAGCATCGGCACACCGGCCCTTTCGTAATCTTCACACTTGTAAAGTGCTAGGGCCCAGAAATGCGGCGGCGTCCACATGAAAATTAGGGCAAACAACGCTATGCCGCCAATGCTGACGTCGGCGGTCACCGCGGCCCAGCCGATCATGGGCGGGAATGCCCCGGCGGCACCGCCAATAACAATATTCTGCGGCGTCCGGCGCTTCAGCCAAATCGTGTATACGAATACGTAAAAGCCAATCGCCAGAGCAAGTATAGCTGCAGCGACGTAATTTACGCCCAGCGCCATCACCAATACGGAGCCACCCGCAAGTAGCACTCCAAATGCGAGGGCTGTCTCTGGTTCCATCCTACCAGCGGGAAGCGGGCGATTTTTTGTCCGCTCCATTCTGGCATCGAGATCCTGCTCGTACCACATATTGATAGCCCCAGACGCGCCGGTCGCCACCGCAATGCACAGGATGGCTATAGCTGCGACCACTGGGTGGATTTCACCCGGCGCAACCATAAGGCCGCCAAATCCGGTAAAAACCACCAGTGACATTACTCGAGGCTTCAACAGCTCGATAAAATCAGATACTGCCGCATCATGAGACATGGGGACGGCAGCCGCGCCGCCGGTAGCGTTTAGAGACCTGTCGGACATAGCGAGCCTAGTGAACTCCCTGATCTTTTATTTCCGGAAGTTCGTCATACGAGTGAAATGCCGGCGGAGACGGCAGTGTCCATTCAAGCGTCGTTGCACCTTCGCCCCACGGGCTCTCGCCAACGCGTTCCTTAGACGCAAAACCGCGCCACACGGCATAAAGAAAGAGCAGCACACCAATCCCGCTAATATAAGAACCCCAAGACGAGATCTCATTCCAGCCCGCAAAGGCGTCAGGATAGTCGGAAATACGCCGCGGCATGCCCGCCAGTCCCGCGAAATGCATTGGGAAAAATGTCACGTTGACGCCGACGAATGTGATCCAAAAATGAAGTTTTCCGAGGCTTTCGGGAATCATCCTGCCGGTCATTTTAGGGAACCAGTAGTAAAAGCCGGCGAAAATTGCAAACACCGCGCCCAAGGAAAGAACGTAGTGAAAATGCGCCACCACGTAGTAGGTGTCATGCATGGAATGATCGATACCAGCATTGGCCAGAACAACACCGGTCACACCGCCGACAGTAAACAGGAAGATGAATCCAATCGACCAAAGCATCGGAGTGGTAAAGCGGATTGACCCACCCCACATAGTCGCTATCCAACTAAAAATCTTGATACCCGTGGGCACCGCAATCACCATGGTGGCCGCGGTGAAATACGCCTTAGTATCAACGCTCATGCCAACGGTAAACATGTGATGGGCCCAGACGATAAATCCGACTACACCGATCGCGACCATGGCATAGGCCATGCCGAGGTAGCCAAAAACTGGCTTTCTCGAAAACGTTGATACGATCTGGCTGATTATGCCAAATCCCGGAAGAATCAGGATGTAAACTTCCGGGTGACCGAAGAACCAGAACAAATGCTGGAATAGAACGGGGTCACCACCACCGGCCGCATCGAAGAACGCGGTGCCGAAATTACGGTCGGTCAATAGCATAGTGATCGCGCCGGCAAGAACCGGCAGCGAGAGCAAAAGAAGAAATGCCGTTACCAATATCGACCACACGAATAGGGGCATTTTATGAAGTGTCATGCCAGGCGCACGCATATTGAAGATCGTAGTAATGAAATTTGCCGCACCGAGAATCGACGAGGCGCCAGCCAAATGAAGCGAGAAAATCGCTAAATCTACGGCTGGGCCTGGCTGTCCAGTCGTAGACGATAATGGCGGATAGATTGTCCAACCGCCGCCAACACCCTCGCCACCAGCCGGGCCGGCTACAAAGGGGGAAGCCAGAAGTAGTAGAAAAGAGGGAACCAGCAACCAAAAACTGATGTTATTCATCCTGGGAAAAGCCATATCCGGCGCCCCGATCATCAGCGGCACTATCCAGTTCCCGAACCCACCAATCATCGCCGGCATGACCATGAAAAAAATCATTATTAGGCCGTGCGCCGTCACCAAAACATTGTACATGTGATGATCGCCACCAAGCACACCGTCACCGGGAGCGGCAAGTTCGACCCGGAAAATAATTGACATAGCCCCACCTATGACCCCCGCCACGATAGCGAAGATCAGGTACATCGTACCAATGTCCTTGTGATTAGTAGAATAGACGAATCTGCGCCACCCTGATGGTTCGGCGTGATGATCGTGGGTTGCGTGTGCATCTGACATGGTTTGGTCCCTCGATCTCTATTTCGTTTCGTTCTTAGCGAATTCGCGCAGCGAAGGGGTATCTTCAAAGGCAAATTCCTTTTTTGCCTTCTCAACCCAGACATCGAATTTTTCTTTCGACACCACCTCAACGGTGATTGGCATAAAGCTATGCCGCGTTCCGCAAAGTTCGGAGCACTGCCCGTAATAAACACCTTCGTTTTTAATCGGCCCAAACCAAATTTCGTTCAGCCTACCCGGCACCGCATCGATCTTCTGGCCAAATGCAGGAATTGTCCACGAATGGAGAACATCCGCCGCGGTAACCTGCAGTCTTATGACTGAATTCGCAGGCACCACGACGCGGTTGTCCGTTTCAAGCAACCTAGGTTGGCCGTCTTTTAGGTCCTCTTCGGCGACCATGTTGGCATCGAACGAGAACTTACCGTGGTCAACATATTCATAATTCCAGTACCACTGATGGCCGGTAGCCTTGATCGTCATATCAACCTTTGGAATTACGTCCGCCTTGTAAAGCAATTTAAAAGACGGCACGGCAATCACCACTAAAATCAAAACGGGGATCAGCGTCCACAAAACCTCGATGGTGGTGTTATGGGTGGTCCGGCTGGGATTTGGGTTGGATTTTTCGTTAAACTTAACCGCCACGTACGCAAGGAGCCCGAGAACAAACAGCGAGATAAGCGTGATTATAACAAGCAGAACATCGTGGAAGCTGACAATCTGCTCCATGAGCGGCGTCGCCGGTTCCTGAAAATCCATCTGCCAAGGTTGCGGTTGAGCAGCAGCGGTTACCTGAGGTATCGCAAGCGTTCCGAGCAGCGCAAGGAACCAGAGAAATCTTATCGTAAGTGGCATTATGTGGGGTCCGTTCTGATGAGGTCGGGCGTCCATGTCGAATTCCTGAGCTGCCGGCCGGTTCGGCAAGCACGTCGATCGGTTTACTGTTTCACAAGTGAAACCTCACAACCATGGAAAAATACCTATTGCGGTCGCTATTAACAAGCCGGGCGCATTGTCGCAGACAACCGAATTCCTTTGCTCGTCAAAGAGAAAACGAGCGCGAATTTGACCATTTAGGTCCTTTCGGGCGGTTACAGCTCTTAGGTCGTTATTATTAGCGGCGTAAATCCATAGATTTCAGCGGTTTTCCATGGTTTTAAAGAGTTTAAAGAAAAAGGTGACGCCACGCTTCGAAAATCCCATATTGGAACTGAAAGTCTTTTTGGAAGAAAGCTATGACCGACATCAACAGCATTGACGAATTATTTTTCGAACGTACCGGAATGGATCAACGTCGAATCGAGTCTATCGTGTCAGAGTCGCTCGACGGATTCGATGATGGAGAACTTTTTATGGAATATTGTCAGTCTGAAGGGCTTTCTTTCGATGACGGCAGGCTGAAAAACGCGTCTTTCGATACCACACAGGGCTTCGGTCTGCGCAGTGTATCCGGCGAAGCCACAGGTTATGCCCACGCCTCGGAGCTGTCAGAAGCTTCGGTCGCCCGCGCCGGCAAGACGGTCCGTGCCGTCCAGTCCGGCCACACGGGCACCGCTGACGTCTCGCCGCAAGCGACCAATGCTAATTTATACATGGATACTAACCCGCTCGGCGAGTTCGACTTCCCGGACAAAATCAAGCTGTTGGAAGACATGAACGACTATGCACGATCCCTGCACGACAGCGTGGTCCAATTCTCTGCTTCGATTTCCGGTGAATGGCAAGCTGTTCAGATCATCCGCGCCGATGGTCATCGCCGCGGTGATATCCGGCCGCTGGTCCGCGTCAACGTCTCAGTGGTTTGCGCGGATGGCGACCGCATGGAAGCGGGGAGTTACGGAACCGGCGGGCGCACTGGGTATACAGCTTATATCGCGCCAGATGCTTGGAAAGCTCAGATCGACGAAGCTTTCCGTCAGGCCCAAGTAAACCTAAATTCGGTACCTGCACCCGCCGGCGAAATGGACGTTGTCTTGGGACCTGGCTGGCCCGGCATACTACTTCACGAGGCGATCGGCCACGGCCTCGAAGGTGACTTTAATAGAAAGAAGACAAGTGCATTCGCCGGTCTGATGGGTGAGCGGATCGCCTCACCGGGCGTCACGGTTGTCGATGACGGGACTATCGTCGATCGCCGCGGATCTCTCTCCATAGACGACGAAGGCACCCCTACTTCCAACACAGTTCTAATCGAGGACGGCATCCTAACCGGTTACATGCAGGACCGTCTGAATGCTCGGCTGATGGGGGTGACCCCAACTGGCAATGGGCGCCGCGAAAGCTTTGCTCATGCGCCTATGCCGCGAATGACCAACACTTATATGCACTCCGGAGATAAGGATCCGGAGGAAATCCTCGGTTCGGTTAAGAACGGCCTATACGCTGTTAACTTCGGTGGCGGGCAGGTTGACATAACTTCAGGCAAATTTGTTTTCTCCGCTTCGGAAGCCTATCTGATCGAGGACGGGAAAATTGGCGCCCCGGTTAAGGGCGCGACAATTATAGGAAATGGACCAGACGTACTAACCCGTGTGAAATTGGTCGGCAACGACATGCAATTGGACCCGGGCGTCGGAACTTGCGGCAAGGATGGGCAAGGAGTTCCGGTTGGCGTTGGCCAGCCTACCCTCATGGTGGAAAATCTGACCATTGGCGGCACTGCGGCTTAGCCTAAGCACCCTAGAAATCCATCCCTTCGTCTGCTCGGTCTTGCGAGACGATCAGCACCCCGTGCTGCACCGTTCTGAGACAAAGAACGGCAAGTCAATCTCTGCGCGAAACGGATATTGCTAACTTAGCGGCCGCGGCCAGTTTAGTACGCAAATTCCCTATAGATCGGGTCAACACTCCTGTTCCACTGCGTCTCATATAGATTTAGGAGCTCTTCTGACGCGGCATAACCGCGTTCAGCGATTTCCCTCAAAATTAAGAGAAAGCCGGTCTCATCGGCTCCGCTTTTATCGAGCATGTGACGACGTTTAAGCCCCATCTCAGCAATATTAAGTACCTGCAAAGCAATATCCTGCACGGTCCCGGTGCGGAATTTGGTGGCCAGCCCCCACCGTGGCACCTCGGAACGAAGATTATGGTGTTCTTCCAAAGTCCAGTCTTTTACCAAGTCCCAAGCTGCTGTCTGGCAGTCAGCATCATATAACAGCCCGACCCACATAGCTGGCAGTGCGCAGAGTCTGCGCCAAGGCCCGCCGTCTGCCCCGCGCATCTCCAGAAACCTCTTCAGCCGAACTTCGGGAAAAATCGTCGTCAAATGATCGGACCAGTCACTCATTGTCGGGGTCTCGCCAGGCCATCCCGGCAATTTCCCGTCCATAAATTTTCGAAATGATTGCCCGGAGACATCAACGTATTCCCCGTCGCGGTACAAGAAATACATCGGAACATCGAGCGCGTATTCGACATATCGTTCAAAACCCATTCCGTCCTCAAATACAAACGGCAGGATGCCGCAGCGATCCGGATCGGTATCCTCCCACAGATGGCTGCGATAGGACTGGTAGCCACTTGGAGTCCCCTCGACGAACGGAGAATTGGCGAAAAGTCCAGTTACCAAGGGTTGAAGCGCCAGCGACAAACGAAATTTTTCGACCATGTCCACTTCAGATTCGAAGTCCAAGTTAACCTGCACTGTGCATGAGCGGAGCATCATGTCGAGACCTAGATTACCCTTCTTTGGCATGTACTCCCGCATGATTTTATAGCGCCCCTTGGGCATCCACGGGATGTCTTCGCGCTGCCACTTGGGGATGAAACCTGCCCCCAACATCCCAACACCGAGCTCTCCGGCAACCTCCTTGACCTGAGCAAGATGAGTATGCACCTCATCACAGGTTTGGTGAATGTCCGCAAGGGGTGCGCCAGACAGTTCCAATTGCCCGCCCGGTTCCAGCGAGATGTTGCAGTCGTTCATCGTAAGTGCGATGGGGTTTCCGTTCTCTATAACCGGTTCCCAGCCGAACCGCATCAGACCCTCGAGAAATTTGCCTATTCCCCAGCTACCCTCGTAGGGTACTGGCTCCAGCGTATCGAGTTTGAACACGAACTTTTCATGCTCCGTGCCGATTTTCCATTTATCCCGCGACTTGTTACCCGCTTCGAGGTGCTCGACCAATTGCGTATAATCAGTAATCGGTTCGGAATTTCCTGCCGGTGGTGCGGCCATATGCGTTCGTCCGTTTCTTCCTTAAGGCGCCAGCCAGAACCGACCTCTCAGCATACCGCTAGGATGGTCGGCTACCGCCGCATTCAAGCTCATCCTATTCAGACCAGTCGCCAAGATGGTTTTGCCAGCACGCCAGCGCTGCCGCCACTGCCGTATCCGCCCGGAGGATTCTCGCCCCCAGACGAACTGGCGTAACAAAGGGCAGTTTGCCAAGTCCGTCAAGTTCAGTTTGGCTAAACCCGCCCTCCGGCCCAACCATGACCGCCCACGCGCCGCCGGGATCAACCCTTGAAAGCACTTGGGAGATCGATTGTGATTCGCCGACCTCGGCACACAATATGATTCGTCTTGCCGGATCCCAGTCTTCCAGCAATTCCAACAAAGGCAGTGGTTCGTCAACGATGGGGACGTTCAAACGCAAGGACTGTTCCGCCGCCTCAACAGCATTTATTCGCATGCGCGCCGTGTTTGTACGTGTCACATCGGTGTATTGGGTCAGCACGGGACAAATGCGACCTACGCCGAGCTCGGTCGCCATTCGTGCTATGTTGTTCATCGGAGCTGCTTTCACGGATGCGAACATAAGCCACACATCGGGCGGTGCCCGCTGCGGTCGCAAGTGCTGGCCGGCGATCATTGTGCAGCGCGATTTTCCTTCATAAACGAGGCGCGCCAGCCATTCGCCGTGACGGCCATTGAACAGCGAGACCATATCGCCATCCTTCCGGCGCATCACCTTGCGCAAATAGTGATACTGCTTCGGCGTTGCGGGGATTGCATGATCGTATTCCAGTTCGTATTCCACAAAAAGGCGGACGCGCGTCCTATCGTCAGTATTAGCCGGATGTCGTCTGCCTTTCATGATTTGTGATTTTGCCACAGAAATAACGAATCCCGACACAGCTTTACAAACAGATTAAATCGCGCTGCCGGCTATAACGAGCCAGCGAACAGCGCTTATGTTACAATGTTCATTCATGACGACGCCATCTCCGAGTGATATCCCACGCGGCGGCTGGGTCGACCGGCTGATGCCGCGCCCTACCCATCCCTTTATCCGACTGTCGCGGTTCGACCGGCCGATCGGCACATGGCTTCTTCTGTTCCCTTGCTGGTGGTCAATCGCGATGGCGTCGATAAACCCGCCCCACTGTCATCTTTTCGTGCTGTTCGGCATAGGCGCCTTGCTAATGCGAGGTGGCGGCTGTACTTGGAACGACATCTTGGACCGAAATTTGGATTCCCAAGTCGAGCGGACCCGCGACCGACCCCTGCCGGCTGGCGAAGTCACGGTGCGTCAGGCCTTCAGCTGGTTATTAGTGCAACTAACAATTAGTGCCGTAATCCTTTTCCTCTTCAATCCCTTTGCGATTTGGACGGGCATCGCCGCTCTCTCGCTGGTAGCAATTTACCCTCTGGCCAAACGGGTCACGTTCTGGCCACAATTCATCCTCGGCCTCGCCTTCAACTGGGGAGCACTGCTAGGCTGTGCAGCGGTAACGGCGGAACTGACCTGGCCGGCGCTAATTCTGTATGCTGGTGGCATCTTTTGGACTTTAGGGTATGACACGATTTATGCCCATCTGGATCGTCGGGACGATCCGGTAGCAGGCGTGAAATCATCGGCGCGGGCGCTCGGCCTGTTAGCGTCAAAGCCTTGGATAACCGCGTTCTATCTGGTCTCTGCAGCGCTGTTCGGAGGCGCTGGGTACCTCACCGACCTCGGGTGGATATTCTGGGTTGGGCTAGCCTGCGGAACGATACAGTTGATGTGGCAGGTCCTCGATGTTGATCTCGACACACCGAAAGATTGCCTCTCCAAATTCAAATCAAATCGTTTCTTCGGGTGGCTGTTGCTGGCCGGAATAATTGGCGGGCACCTTAGCTGACGGAAGATTTTGAAGTTAACCATTGGCATTCCTACCGTCGGGCAGCCGCTACACCAAAGGTAAAACTAGGTCCTTCCAAACATTATTAGTCGCTGCGCATGATCCTAGTCGATAGTCGGCAGGACATTTTGCTTTAAAGAATTGACGGGATTTCACCTACCTATGTTGCGGAATCTAGAACGACATTGTAGATCGGGGTGTACATTATGGAGCTGTGGGTCTCGTCCACGCGGGCAGATTAATAAATCAAAGAATCAACAAATCTCTACTTCTCGGCATCCATGCATCCTGGCTTCAACAGCTCAGTAAAGGCATCCATCTCCGTCACGACACTACCGAGCGCCCTGTCTTCAACCGCTTGGTAGCGCTTTAGCGCCTCCCGACCAAAATCGGTAACGCGGGCACCACCCCCTCCACGGCCACCTGTAGCCGCTTTGACCACCGGTTGGCGGAAGGCGCCGTTCATGGTCTCGACCAGCGTCCAAGCGCGACGATAGGACATACCCATTTCGCGCGCCGCCGCAGAGATTGAACCGGTGTCTTCTATCAGCCTCAGTAATTCGGCCTTACCAGGACCAATTGCGATAGTCTTACCTAGAAGGATTCGGAGCCGCGGAGCGGGTAAGAAGCTATTCATTATGCCAATTCAGCCGAAGAACGGCGCCCCATAAAGGCTTCGGCTGCCACTAAGTCGCCAGGCCGGTTGATATTGAAAAACGGATCTTCGGGTTCGGCGGAAAATTCCACACGCACCTGCTCAAATCGAGCGGTCCAGTCGTCAACCTTACGCAGGCCCTCGCCTTCCACCGCGACGTGTAACTCGGTGGCGAGCCGTACTGGCCACAACGCAAAGACTGGGTGATGCCGACCACCGGATGCAGCGCAGGCCATGTCGGCACCTTGAGCCTCGACCTCTCGGAGTAATTTCGCCACTAGATCCCTCGGCACGAATGGAGCGTCACAGGCAAAACTGGCGACCCATTCGCAGCCCGGGGCAAACTTCTTCGCCCACAGCAAACCTGTTAGCACCCCAGCCAACGGCCCGGCGTAACCGTCGATAGCGTCACAAACAAGGGGCAGTTCATACTCTGAAAAAAGCGCCGGATCGCTGTTGGTGTTCAGAACCATAGGCCCGACTTGGGGACGGGCGATGTCAATCAGGTGGGCTAGCAATGTCTGCCCCGCCAATGTCATAAGACATTTTTCACTACCCCCCATGCGGCGGGAACGGCCGCCAGCTAATAGGAGGCCGCAGATATCCGAGTTAGGAAGCATTCGCTGCCGGAGTATCCAGCGTCATCACATCATCGCCGAGCAGACTACTCAAGGTATCTTTGCTTGCCTCTGGAAGCGCACTGAAATCGTTTTCCCATCTCTCGGGCACATCTTCGGGCATTCCGGCTGGCGCTGATAAAACGTTTTCGACATCCGTATTTCGCTCGGCGATACGGGACTGTAAAATCCGTTCTGCGAGATTGAGATGTTCGGTTTGGAAGTAGTCATCACACATGGCATAAAAAAACTGCACCCGCCCGACGTCCGCGGCAGCGAGCTTAACAAAATGGTATAAATTTCCAAAGGCTTTCATCCGCGCGCCTGCATCGCCGGAGAAGACAACTGTGCCCGACGCATCGCGCAGAGGAGTGGCAAGCGCAAGAATAGCCGACAAATGTTGATCAAAACGGGATAAAAGCGACACCGACTGTCCCACATAGGCAATAATACGGCCACCATCATATTTCTTGACGCGCAGGTACACCCCTGGTTGGCAAAGGTTTTCAAATATCAATGAATCGCGGGGGATGCAGTTGGCGCCGAACGGGCCTCGCCAGTCGAGCGACATGGTCACGTGCCAGACCTCGACCCTTTGCGTCGCAGACCGGCAGGCTCTTCTAGAACGGCCTCTGGATCCATGTCGTAAACTATTCTTTGTTCTCCCGATAGCGCAACAAAACGCCTGCCGCGAGCTCTCCCTATCAATGTAAGGTTCGCCTGCCGGGCGAGTTCGACTCCCCAGGCAGTAAATCCCGACCTCGATATCAACACTGGTACTTGCATTTGTACTGTCTTGATTACCATCTCACTGGTAAGCCTTCCGGTGGTGTAGAAGATTTTTCCCACCGCAGAAATGCCGTTGACATACATATAGCCCGCAATTTTATCGACAGCATTATGGCGGCCAACGTCTTCCATATAGATAAGTGGCCGGTCGCCTTCACACAATACGCACCCGTGTATCGCCCCAGCTTCTAGATAAAGGCTCGGGGTGGTGTTAATCGCTTTCGTCAGGGCATAGAGCCAAGATGTATACACTTTTGCTTCTGGGTCTAGTTTCGCATCCTCAAAGGTTTCCAAGATATCACCGAATACGGTACCCAGAGCACAGCCAGAAGTGCGCGTTTGCCTAGCTAGTTTTTCTTCAAAGTCGGTTTCGTTCTGAGTTCGAACGACCACCGCTTCTGTCATTTCGTCGTAGTCGATTCCGGTGACGATATCGTCGGACCGGAGCATGTTCTGGTTGATCAGATAACCGACGGCCAGATATTCAGGAAAATCGCCGACCGTCATAAGTGTAACAATTTCGCGACTATTAAGGTAAAGCGACAACGGACGTTCAACAGGGACGGTGGTTGCTACTTGCTTCCCGTCCTGATCAATCCCGGTGACCGGCTCCGTCAACCGTGGGTTAGACGGGTCCGGTCGGACCAAAATTTTTGAAAGGCGTGACATCTGGGAAGTATGGTCGGGTTCTCTGTCTCGTACAATATTGTTAGCTTAGTTAAGGGTCATGCTAGATTTTGTGTTTATTCACAAAATTAGGTTAGTTGAAATAATTCGAATTAGTCAGTGGGGTCCGGTATCTTTTCTTTCAAGCAAAAAGCGTTATATTCAGTTGTGAATAACGCTCACCGTCCAAATTTTGGGCATGGACGTCGATAGTATGAAGATAGACCTTAAAATCGCTAAAAACCCGCTGGTTGACCCTTATAATCGCCATGTTAACTATTTGCGGGTATCGGTTACCGATCGTTGTGATTTCCGCTGCATATATTGCATGTCAGAGAACATGTCCTTCCTATCGAAGTCGGATGTTCTCAGCCTAGAAGAACTGGACAGGCTTTGCACCGCCTTCGTCAGCCGTGGCGTCCGCAAACTCCGTATTTCGGGCGGCGAGCCCCTAGTCCGCCGCGATATCATGTGGCTGTTCCAGCGACTTGGACGCCATCTAGACACCGGAGCGCTTGAGGAACTCACCCTCACCACCAATGCCAGTCAATTGGAGCGCCATGCGAAGGCTCTGTTTGATGCCGGCGTCCGACGGATTAACGTCTCGATTGATACCCTGGATCCGGAAAAGTTCAAGAAAATCACTCGCTGGGGCAAATTGGAACAAGTATTGGCAGGCATCGACGCCGCCGTCGACTTGGGTCACCACATTAAGATAAACGCTGTTGCGCTTAGAGGCATCAATGACGACGAAATTCACGACATGGTGGCTTGGTGCGGCGAGCGTGAATTCGACCTTACCTTCATCGAGGTCATGCCGATGGGGGAAATCGGTGGTGACATGCGCCTAGATCAATACTGGCCTTTGTCAATGGTTCGCTCAGAACTAAAAAAACGCTGGACGCTCACGGATATCGAAGACACGACTGGCGGACCCGCCCGTTATGTAAGGGTTGGCGAAACCGACGGACGCATCGGCTTCATCACACCGATGACCCATAATTTTTGCGAATCCTGCAACAGGGTGAGAGTAACCTGCACCGGGACGCTTTTCATGTGCCTTGGTCAGGAAGATGCCGCGGATTTGCGGAGACCCCTCCGTTCAGGCAATGACGAGGCCCTGATGCGTGCGATCGACGACGCAATAGCTCGCAAACCAGAGGGACACGACTTTATCATCGACCGGCGGCGCGCGGCGCCGGCCGTTACGAGGCATATGAGCGTCACCGGCGGGTGATAAACCCACCGAGCCGCCGCTGACAGAGACCCTACATGAATAGACCTGACGGATACGGATACGGACCCGGCCCAGTCGGCACAAACTCACTTCGCCGGCGAGACGCGGGCACCGTTTTTCACCCTTACTCGAATGCCGTCGCGAACCGGTCGGAAGGCCCTCTGGTTATCACGCGTGGTGAAGGTGTATACGTTTGGGACGAAGACGGCGGAAAATACCTTGAGGCCATGTCTGGCCTCTGGTGTGCGTCGCTCGGATTTGACGAACATCGCCTCGCGGAAGCGGCTAAGCGCCAGATGCGCAAACTGCCATTCTATCATGGTTTTAACCAAAAAAGTCACCCTCCGCAGATCGAACTTGCGGAACGTTTGCTCGCTCTCGCGCCAGTACCGATGGCAAAGGTTTTCTTCTGTAATTCCGGATCCGAGGCTGCAGACACCGCAATCAAAATGATCTGGTATTTAAACAATGCGATTGGTCGGCCGGAAAAGAAAAAGATCATCAGCCGTTTCAAAGCCTATCACGGTGTTACCGTCGCCGCTGCCAGCCTCACTGGAATGCCGGTCAACCATACAGCCTTCGACCTGCCGCTCGATGGATTTTTGCATACCGATATGCCGCACTATTACCGTTTTGCCGCGGAGGGCGAGTCGGAAGAAGAGTTCGCGACACGATGTGCCGAGAATCTCGACAACCTGATTGAAGCAGAGGGACCTAACACCGTCGCTGCCTTTTTCGCCGAACCAGTTATGGGCGCGGGGGGAGTGGTCGTGCCACCGGCAACATATTTTGAGAAAATACAGGCTGTACTGCGGAAACACGACGTCCTGCTAGTTGCAGACGAGGTGATTTGTGGGTTCGGACGAACCGGCGAGATGTGGGGTAGCGAGACCCTTGGTCTTCGCCCCGACATCCTCACCTGCGCCAAAGCGCTGACATCGGGATACCTGCCGATCTCTGCCGTTATGATCAATGAGCGGGTCTTCGATGCGATAGCACCTAAAACCGAGGAGACCGGGGTTTTCGGGCACGGCTACACTTATTCCGGTCATCCGGTGCCTGCAGCGGTCGCCCTAGAAACGCTGAAAATATACGAGGAAATGGATTTAATCGCATACGTAAAAGCCCGAAGTAAGACCTTCCTCGATCGCCTACACGGCTTTGCAGATCATCCATTGGTCGGCGAAACTATGGGTCTGGGACTTGTCGGCGCGATTGAGTTGGTTGCGAAAAAAAAGAGCAAAGTGTCGTTCGAGCCTGTTGGAACTATAGGCACGTACCTAACAAAAAAGGCTCAGGAACAGGGTCTAATTTTGCGCTCAATGGGCGACCGAGTGGCGTTCTCGCCACCGCTAATCATTTCCGATGCCGAGATTGACGAAATGTTCCAAAAGTTTAGGAATGCACTGGACGGAACGTCGATGGTCGCCAATTCCGGCTCTTTTAACACGGATTTATCATCTCAGGCATCTTAAAATGCGACATATCGGCCCAAAATGAGGAACCGATAACAATCCCGTCCATCGAAGTATTTTCATTCGAGTATACCTATATTATTGTGATGAAATGATACGTTAGGTTTTAGTTACAATGACGATCTGTCGTCCAAAGTTCCTTGGAGAGCTTCGCCGATGAACTACGAACAGTTTTTTGCTGACCGGATTTCCGATCTTAAAGGCGAGGGACGTTATCGCGTTTTCGCCGATCTTGAGCGTCAAGTTGGCGCCTTCCCACGAGCGACAAGCCATTCCGCAAATGGCGCTGAAGATGTTACCGTTTGGTGCTCTAACGATTATCTAGGGATGGGCCAGAACGAGATTGTCCGTACCGCGATGAAAGAAGCCATCGACAAAGTTGGTGCTGGCGCCGGCGGGACCCGAAATATCTCGGGCACGACTCATTATCATGTGCTTTTGGAAAAAGAGCTTTCAGATCTACACCAGACGGACGCTGCTCTGGTTTTTCCGTCGGTATTGGTGGAAAACGAAGCGGCCCTATCGACAATTGGATCTCAGATGCCA
>JAYYZV010000002.1:0-14996 GCA_036339975.1 Pseudomonadota bacterium
CACTCTGGCCTACGCCGGTGCCGTGATGCCTGGACCGCTACTCGACCGAGTAAAACCTGGATTTCCTAATGCAAGGATGACGAATATCTACGGCACAACTGAAGTGATGAATGCGCTCTATATGCCGGACCCGGCCGGCAAACCGCTGCAGTACCGGCCTGGTTTCTATTCCAAAGTCCGTGTCTCCCGTATCGACGGCATAGCCGATGACGTTTGCGATATAGACGAAGAGGGAGAACTTCTTGTCGACGCCTCTGCCGACGCGACTTTCCTTGGATATCTCAACCGGCCGGAGGCTACGGCAGAAAAGCTGACGGACGGTTGGTACCGAACGGGCGACATTGCTAAACGCCTGGCAAATGGAGACCTCGAACTCTGCGGCCGCGTCGATGACATGATTGTTTCCGGTGGCGAAAATATTCATCCGGAAGAGGTTGAAACGGTTTTGATACAACATGACGCCATACGTGAAGTAGCCGTGATCGGCATACCCGACGATCAATGGTCCGAGATAGTTGTAGCCTGCGTTGTGGCCGACGGAGTCGACCGCGAAGATCTGGATTTCTGGTGCCGGAATTCGCCGTTAGCCAACTACAAGCGTCCACGGGATTACACGTTCCTGGAAACGCTTCCACGTAATGCGGCGAATAAGGTGTTGCGGCGTGAACTGAAAGAGATCGTCACCAAAAGTAGATAGACAGGAAAATTTATGTGGGAGCGCCGACATAGGCTTGGCGTTTTATAAAAATACTGGATTACGAGACCCTGTCTGTTCTTTTTCTACTGCAGAGAGCTATGGTGTCTCGCCCGCTACAAGGTACTCAAAAACCGAGGCCTGATCCCTACCGGTGTGACCTGCCTCGATCGCAGAGCAGTACCAGTCATAGGTGATATCCAACAGCGGCGTTGGGCCTTTATCGCGCATGGCGCCACGAACGGACCCAAGGTTCCGCGTATAACCTTCCAGCGTACCACCGCCCCCTGAGTAATCACGCCGAGCCATCAGGGCGCCGCGCATTTCGAACATTGCAGATCCTGCGGGGCTTCCAGAGATGGCTTCATGAACCGCTGAGATATTACCACCTTCGCGCATTGCCATTGCCAAACCCTCGGCGGCGGCGAGGTTGTGGATTGCCACCAGCGCAGTCGCGACCGATTTAGTTGCTGCGCCAGCGCCGACATCTCCAACCCAGGTGGTATTGGGGCAGATGGTCTCTAGGATATCAGAAATACCGTCGCTGACTGACCGATCACCTGACGCGAAAAAAGCGGCGCACCCAGCCTCTAACATGTCTGGCGTGCCGCTCACTGGGCAATCAATCATTACCCCTCCGGCGGCCGAGATTTTTGCCGCATGGCTGCGCTTCTGCGACGGCGTCAAAGATGTCGTTTCAATCACCACTTGGCCCGGCCGTAACTCTTTCAGCACGCCCGAAGAGCCGTATAGGACATCAGATACGGCATCGTCTCCCGTAACACTGATTAACACGACATCGCATTCGGCAGCCAACGCGGCGGGCGATATCGCGGGTACACCCCCCGCCGAAATGAAATCTTCCATCGAGCCGCGTCGGTAACCGATGACTGGATGCCCGGCCGCCATAAGATTGCGTGCCATCGCAAGTCCCATCCGTCCGACTCCGACGATGCCGATTTTTGTTGTCATTATTCCACCCTGTAGTTGCCTGTGATAGCTATAGCCGGAAGCAAAAAGAGGGTCCACGGGCCGGAAAGGAAGAAGAAGGATGTCTAAGCTCCCACTGACATTTGCCTGCGGGCCTTATGACCGGATGGAAGCGCTAAATTATGGACTGATAGGTGTCGAAGGTGTCGATTTAAATTTTTTAGAAATCCAAGCGCCGCGCGAGATCTTTGACCGTATGGTAGGCGCACAGGAATTCGATTTGTCAGAAATGTCCTTGGCGGAATACGTCACCATGACAGTTACAGGTGTCAGCCCCTTCATCGCCATACCCGTGTTTCCGTCAAAGGCATTTAGACATGCGTTTATCTGCGTGAACAAAAATGCTGGCATCAAGGAGCCGAAGGATCTTGCCGGGAAGCGCATCGGCACACCGCTATATACGCAGACCGCGGCGATCTGGATCCGCGGCGACCTCGAGAACATTTATGGCGTCGATTTGTCCGCTGTAGAGTGGATACAAGGTGCGATGGAAAAACCCGGCACACATGGTGATCCGCCAGCGCCGCCGCAACTTCTGAAACCCGTGGAAATCAAACCCAACACCTCGGACAAATCGTTGTCTCAAATGCTGGCCGATGGCGATATCGACGCTGTGCTCGGATCTCGTATGCCGGATTCAGTTCGTACCGATCCAGACCGGGTCGGCTACCTATTTCCCGATTTCCGAGAGGAGGAAAAGAGGTACTACAAGGAACACCGCATCCACCCGATCATGCATACAGTCGTGATACGCAAGGACGTTTATGCAGAGAATAAATGGGTGGCGCAGAGCCTCTATAAAGCGTTTCTAGCAGCCAAGGACTGGGCGCAGGAAGCAATGTATTTCTCTGGCGCCCAGAAATACATGTTGCCTTGGCTGTTCGATGACCTAAGAGAGATCGACTTGGTATTCGGTGGCGACCCGTGGCCTTACGGCGTAGATGAAAATCGGCCGACGCTGGAAGCATTCGTGAAATACATGCACCAACAGAATTTCATTCCCGAGATCTTTCCCGTCGACGATCTGTTCGCTCCGACGCACGGGCGGATGGGTTAGTTTTGTTCGCCGGGAGGGCAACCGTATTCGGGGGAATGACAATACAAAATTTACCGACACCTCCGTTTATACGGGGGGTCATCGCTTGCGTTAGTGCGTCTCCTTCCGATCGAAAATATCAGTCAGGCGCGCTCCTTTATAATATGTCTTTGCGAAGGCATAACGTGACGCGTAACGGTCGTACCAGGCATTGAGTGCCGGGTATCGGTCTATCATGTCGTCGAGGCCCAGATCGATCATCCTGTCGACGGTGGGCATATAAGCAGCGTCGACGATGGTCAGCATGTCGCCCATTATCCAGTCTTTGCCATGGTCTTTTAATGCCTCGGCGACACGCCTCGCAGCCGCGTCGAGGCGGTCGAGCGCTTCCGAGGTTTCTTCAGCGCTGAAGCCTGTCTTGTTCAGGCGTTTGTAAAAATGCTTGCGCACCGGATGTGCCTCCGCCATTGCCTGGTACGCATGGTCTTCCATTTTCTCGTATCGCTTGGCTAGGTATTTGTTAAAGGATGGCACACGGATCGCTGGGGTTGGTACTTCTTCAAGGTACCGCAACCATTTACGCATATGGGCCCGTTTCACGAAATCCCGTGGCGACATTTCGTGTTCTGGATAGACGTCCTCAAGATACTCGAGAATCACCGATGAATCGATAATGACGGCGTCTCCGTCGGTCAGCGTGGGGACCACGCCATTCGGGTTTAACTTCAGGTACCAGTCGCTAAGGTGCTCTCGGCTTTTGTGATCAACATGCCGCTCCTCAAAGGCGATTTTCTTCTCCCATAATGCCAAACGTACTTTCTGGCTGCAGGTCGATTGCGGAAAGCAGTAAAGAGTGATGTCGGCCATCGGGTGTCTCCGGTTCTGTTGGCGATTACGGCCGCGACACGGTAATTTACCTTACCAAAATAACATTTTATTTGGAGAGGTTTTCGATGCGATACGTTAGCCAAATAGATTTATATTTTGAATTAGACGCTGCTGGAGGCATAGTTCTGAATAAAGGTAATGCTTGTTGTTAGGATACGTCGAAAATGTAGGAGGACCTGATGCCAAGTTCTTATAAACGGGCTGTCGGTCCGGCAGTATGGTCAGGCCAAGATTTTAGAAAAGGAGATGATTGGATATTCAAATTATCATCTTCGGACGTTGCTGAAATTGATAGGGCGGTTTGTATTGCGACAAAAACAAATACACCGGTCCAAAATATCACCTCTAAACAATTTCCATTACCGCGGCTGGGTAAACATCTTGAAACCCTCAGAAATGAGATAGAAAACGGTCGGGGATTTGTCGTTATTAGAGGTATTCCCTCCGAAAACTACGACGAGAAGAATTATAAGGTCCTGAGCTGGGGTCTTTGCAGTTACTTTGGAAAAGGAATGCGACAAAGCCGCCAGGGTGACTGGATAAATCATGTAATTGATCTTGTGGATGTGTCCTCAACGACCAACCCCGATTTGGCGCACGTCGTCGAGAGAAAAGAGCTTAGGTACAGTCACAAGGGGGGCGAATTAAGGTGGCATAGTGACACCACTGACGTCATCGGGTTGTTTTGCTTAAAAGCGGCAAAATCTGGCGGTGAGAGTCGCTTAGCTAGTGTCGGGACCGTTCATAACTTGATTTTAGAGAACCATCCTGAATGTCTAGACGCTCTTTACGAAGGTTATTTTTATATGTCTTTGGCTGATGACGATGAAGAAGGCATACAACGAGTCTCTCATGAGAGAGTACCGGTTTTTAGAAAATCCGGTGACACGGTGTCATTTTATTACATTCCCCAAGTAATTGAACGAGAAATTAACCGAGCAGATATCAAATATAGTTTGGTTGAGAATAAAGCCCGAACGATATTTCAAGAGAGTGGCGATACACCGGGGGTTGCGCTGGAGTTCATGCTGGAGCCTGGCGACCTTGAAATCGTTAATAATAGGGTCGTTATGCATTCCCGCGGTGAATATGAGGACCATCTTGATATAGAGAAACGGCGACATTTACTGCGTCTTTGGATGGCGACGACTCCCGAAATGATGACCAAAACGTTGTTAACGCCCGCGGATTTATGACCGAGAACACGACGCATTGGCTTTAAATACTTTTAGTATAACGTAAGTGTAATTCCACAATCGAATTTCCAATCCGTGTTTCAAAAGGCCTACGGGTTCGTGAGCGACGTAGTCCAGTTATTCCGATCGCAATCGTACTAAGTTAAATGGTACTTTTCTGAACGTTTTTTGGGGGAACCCTATTGTGATAACTCCATACCCTGTCGCCCCCTCTGACAGAGAACTGATAGATGGGCGTTACGCGTGGTTGAGGCTTTTCGTCTCGGTGGCGATAGGAACGATTGGAAGCATAGGGTTTTGGGCGGTGGTGGTGATACTGCCGGCTGTGCAGGCCGAGTTTGGTGTTGATCGAGGTGATGCCTCTATCCCGTACACTTTGACAATGGTTGGTTTTGCCGCCGGCAACGTTCTGATCGGTCGCTTCGTCGACCGGCTGGGGGTCGTCATCCCATTGGTTGCCGCCGCGATCGCTATGGGGTTGGGATTTGCCGGCGCGGCAGTGGTCGGCAACATATGGGTGTTTGCGTTACTGCAGGGTGTTTTTATCGGCATCGGCACCGCAGCAAGCTTCGGCCCGCTGATTGCTGATATCTCGCATTGGTTTGTCAGGCGTCGCGGGGTTGCGGTCGCGCTATGCGCCTGTGGAAACTATATCGGCGGAACCATCTGGCCGTTGTTGGTTCAGGCAGTGATGGAAGTGAACGGCTGGCGGTTTGCGTATATGCTGATTGCGGTTGTAGTGGTGGTTACTATGATCCCGCTCGCCCTGACACTCCGGCGCCCCCCGCCTTTAAATGAAGATCTAACCACTGCTTCGGCTGTCTCGTCCAAGGCTAACCTAAAGCCCATCGATCTGTCGCAGCGTTCTCTTATGATACTTTTGTCTATCGCCGGGGTTGCTTGCTGTGTCGCCATGTCCATGCCGCAGGTTCATATTGTGGCCTATTGTGCAGACTTGGGCCTGGGTTCAGCGCGTGGCGCCGAAATGCTATCGCTGATGTTGGCGGGGGGGGCGATAACTCGCGTTGTGTCCGGGTTTATTGCCGATTATATCGGCGGCGTGCGCACTCTGCTGATTGGCTCCGTCCTGCAGGGGGTTGCGCTGTTTTTCTATTTGCCGTTCGACGGGCTGATGTCGCTTTACATTATTTCGCTGATGTTTGGGCTCGCGCAGGGCGGTATAGTCCCCAGCTATGCGATCATTGTCCGCGAATATATGCCGGCTAAAATTGCCGCTGAGCGCGTTGGTTTTCTTATCATGATGACCATCGTTGGGATGGCGTTTGGCGGATGGTTCTCTGGATGGATTTTCGACGCGACGGGTTCATATCAAGCAGCGTTCATGCACGGTATTGTTTGGAATATTTTACACGTTGGAATAATGGTCATGATTTTGCTTCGCTCGAAAACCCCCCGCATTGCGGCCGCGTAACGTAGTTATTATTACTATTGATTGGTGTTCCGAGTTTTAGGCTAGATTCAGAAATTTCGTTGGTACGCATCGCTGCGACACCTTTCGCTATCAGCGCCCTTATCCCTGTGGTTTCTGCAGAATAAATACACTGTCGTTAATTGTGTCGTAAACGAACCATTACTATTTGCTGCTCATATCCAGCAAGTCAGACAGCCGCGGATCCGTCACATCACCCCGTAGCGGAATGTAATCCACAATTTTTGAGGCATGGAAAGGCCCGCGTGGTCGTCAAGATTCTTCCAGCGCCTAGTGACGAGGCGGTCGAGAATTCGTTGGTAACTCATCATCATCACGACCGCGGGCTTTAGGGCTCGAGCATTCGACTGGCCCAGCAAGATTTCTGCCTCCGCGTACTTCTCGCGGGCACGGACCGCTAGTGACGCACAAATTTCAGGGAGTTTCGGGTGTGATAGAACTTCGTCAGGCTTTGAAATTGAAACGCCGTGAAAATTTAACTGTTCTCGTGGAAGATAAAGCCGTCCCATGCGGGCATCATCTTTTACGTCGCGCAGGATATTTGTCAGTTGCAAGGCCGTCCCTAAACTAATAGCGAACGCCCTCGCGGAATTACCACAATCACCAAATATTTTGATAGACAACAACCCAACAGCGCCGGCGACTCGATCACAGTACAGTTGTAGTTGCGCACAGTCTGGGATTAGCATTGAGCCGTCCGTATCCATTTCCATGCCAGCAATAATGGCAAAAAAATCATCTTTTTCTAATTTATAAGCCGAGATCGCGTTTGCCAAAGCGCGCAAAACAGGACTTCCAGGACCCGTCGAAATGGGTGCGTATAAGGCGTCGATATCCTGCCGCCATCGATCCAGTCCTGCGCGTTTTTCCGCAACCGAATTGTCGCTATCTGCGATGTTATCAACTTCTCGGCAAAAAGCGTAAACAGCGAATATCGCGTCTCGCTTACGTTCTGGAAGGATTCGCATCCCCCAGTAAAACGAGGAACCCGCCGCGCGGGTGACCGCACGCACATGCTGGCGCGCGGCGAGCTCCAGATTGCCGGCTGTTAGCGGATGAGACATCTGGCGATTGTACCGACGCGCTAATCGAATCGAAATTGTGTGTTTAAACTGCCAAAAATATTTGGCGGCATTCTGTCGCAGTGAACCATTGTTTGTCTCGTATATGAAACAAGGGTATCAAATACAGAAAACTGGTTGTTGAACTGGATAAAATCAGTTGATGACGACACAGATAGCTTTAGGAGCAGGGATGGAACAGGCAGCCCGAATTAAGGAACCTCAAAATACCGTTTGGCAGACGCGGACCCACGAACAGACCGCGTTCGAGCACCGATTATCGATCGCGATGGAAAAGGCCTTTGCCGACGGTGTCACCGAACTCGATGCCCTCGTGGAGCGGTTGAACCTCGACGGCGTTCGCGATGAGCAGAACATGGCGTGGACGATTGACAGCTTCCGCGCCGTTATGGCCAAACTCGGTGCATGATCCGGGCAAGCGTGTCGTATTATATGCAGAGCCACAAGAGTAACGGTTTCTGAAGTAAACGATGACGCTCCGACATAGGAGAGTGATATGACCGATACAAGTGTTTCCGCCGAGGCCATTGAAAATCGGGTTGGTCTTGGCCCGCTTAATCGATGGTGGCCTGTTGCTGCTAGTTGGATGGTGACAGATAAGCCCCAAGGGCTCACCCGGCTGGGTCAGAAGATTGTCGTCTGGCGGGATAAGGACAGTAAGGTTCATTGTGTAGAGGACCGGTGCCCGCACCGTGGAGCAAGACTTTCCATGGGCTGGAACCTCGGAGATCGAATTGCCTGCTGGTATCACGGGGTTGAGGTCGACGGCGACGGTGTGGTGCAGGCGGTTCCCGCTATGTCGCAATGCCCCATGGTCGGCGACAAAATGGTCAAGGCTTATCCCTGCTTTGAACATATGGGCGGTATATTCGTCTGGTTTGGTGATGAGCTACACGAGAAACCGGAAGTTTTTGACCTCCCTGAGGAATTCGTGTCTGACGAATGGTCGGCGATGCTCTGCACGGCGCATTGGAAGTGCAACTGGATATACGCAGTCGATAACGTGATGGACCCAATGCACGGAGCATATCTCCACGCCATTTCCCACTCGATGGCAGAGGGAGACACGGAAGCGAAGATGCAACTGGATAAAACGGCTACCGGGTTCGTTTTCGGTAAATCTGATCAGCGTGACGTAAATTTTGATTGGATCGAGTTTGGTGATACCGGCGCATTCTGGCTTCGGGTTTCGCCGCTACCGTACCGTCAGGAGGCCGGGCCTGGAGGGAATTTTGGTATCATGGGCTTCGTAACCCCGATCGACAGAAATAATTGCCGCGTCTTTTTTTGGCGTACGCGAAAGGTATCGGGCTGGCAGAGAGACGTCTGGAAGTTTATGTATCGTAACCGGCTGGAAACACTTCACTGGGATGTGCTGGAGCAGGATCGTGTCGTTCTTGAAGGCATGGCGTCCGATGCCCGCGAAAAGGAATTTCTCTACCAGCACGATACCGGTCTTGCCCGCGTACGTCGCTTCCTTTCCGAAGTGGCAGAGGCTCAATTGAATACTGTCGCGGACCATGTCGGCAAGACAATGGAGGCAGCCGAGTAGTTATTGGCGGGGCGGACGGGCTGGATAGTCATATGGGATCTATATCACTGACAAAAAAACGCATAATCGTAACCGGCGGTGCCCGGGGCCTCGGCCGTGCCTTCGCTGAAGCAGCAGTAGAGGCTGGCGCCCGCATCGTCGTTGCCGACATCTTGAAAGACCTCGGTCTTGCAACCGTGGGGGATTTGTCGACCCGGGGCGAGGCATATTTCGAACCTGTCGACTTGGCTGACCCGGGGAGTGTGGAGGTAATGGCGAGGAGTGCCGCCACTCATTTAGGCGGTGTTGATGGGTTGGTAAATTGTGCGGCGATTGCTACCGGGATTGGCGGTAAGGTAGCGGATGATATTGACATCGAAACTTGGGATCGGGTGATGACTGTCAATGTGCGAGGCACTTGGCTTGTAATAAAGGCGTTCTTGCCCGCGCTACGCGCGGCCGAAAACGGTAAAATCGTGAACATCGCGTCCGATACCGCGATTTGGGGTGCTCCTAAACTACTACACTACGTTGCTTCAAAAGGCGCCGTCATTTCAATGACTCGCTCACTGGCACGTGAGCTGGGGACTGACGGGATAGCCGTAAACGCAGTCGCTCCGGGCCTGACAAAAGTTGAGGCTACTGAGTACGTACCGGAAGATCGGCACAGACAATACGTAGATGGACGAGCGATGAACCGTGCGCAGCAGCCGGACGACGTGACTGGTGCAGTGATGTACCTGTTGTCGGATGCGGCGGATTTTGTGACTGGTCAATTGCTGCCAATAAATGGTGGCTTCGTTTTCAATTAGTTGGAGAAGCGAAAAATGGATGGGGACGTGGCGTTGAAAATGGGCGCGGATGGGCGCGAGGAAGATAATCCTGGCTGGCATCAGACAGATGGACAGTCGTTCGAAGACTGGATGGGCACGCGAGTGGCGCGCTACGAGACGCGCCAATACGACTGGGATGTTCTCAAATTTCAGGCCGATTTCGATCCACGATACCGCCGCGCGCAGATGCGCTACATGGGCACTGGAGGCGCCGGGAAGAGTTCCGATAACAATACGGTTCCGTCTGAGCACTTCACATTCTCGACTATGGTGTTGCCGCCCGGCTGCGAGGGACCGCAGCATATTCATACCGATGTTGAAGAGGTGTTTTTTATGCTGCGGGGTAGCATACGACTGACAGTGATTGACGGGGATAACTCGTGGGAAACAGTTCTCAGAGAGCGGGACCTTATTTCGGTCCCGCCCGGCATTTACCGGGGCCTCGTTAACGAGGGTCAGGAAGAGGCGTTGATGTGCGTCATGTTGGGAGCGACAAAACCGGTGACGCCAACCTATCCCCCGGAACACCCTCTCGCATCTATAAAGCGGGAAAAGAAGTAGGGTGGTTATTGGCAAACCCTCGATGAGGTAGGGCTGCCACCTGCTTGGCCAAGAAGACCAAATGACCGACATGCAAAAATCCGTTGTTACGTCATGTGGAACCGTTTCATTTATCGAAGCTGGCGAAGGTCCAACGCTCGTTTTTTTGCACGGTATCGGCTCCGGTGCCGCGTCCTGGTCGGCTCAGATCGAGGCCTTTTCTTCCCGGTACCGGGTCGTTGCGTGGAATGCACCTGGGTATGGAAGTTCCGACCCGGTCCGACCGGTAAAACCCGACGCTACCCATTATTCGATGCATCTAAAAGCGCTATTAGACGCGCTGGAAATTGCGGACTGTCATCTTGTCGGACATTCTCTGGGTGCGATCATGGCAGTCGGATTCACGCGGTTGTATATGGATAGGGTGGCTAGCTTGATGCTCGCATCGCCTGCCTCCGGCTACGGTCCAGCAGGTGCGGAGATTCAGCAACAGCGACGGGCGGGAAGAATGTCGCTGATGAAAGACCTTGGTCCTGAAGGGTTGGCGCGCGAACGTCATAAAAATCTTTTATCAGAAAACGCGCCGCAATGGGCACGGGACCGTGTCCGGGAAGTTATGTCGAAACTCCGTCCTGAGGGGTACAGTCAGGCCGTTGAACTCCTCGTCAATGGGGACATTAAGGCAGACGCTGAAAAAATTTTACTGCCTGTTACTGTGGTGGTCGGTGGGTCGGATACGGTCACGCCGCCTGAGGGCTGCAAGGCAGTTGCCGAGAGTTTTGCAGCGCCGGTATTTGAGATTCTTCCTTTGCTTGGCCATGCCTGTTACGTCGAGGGGCCGGATGTTTTCAATCTGGTGCTCAAAGCCCATCTGGAAAAATACAGATGAGGGTCGGGAAGGCAAAAGAACCTTACCGGAGCGCAATTGCAATTTTTTCTTGCTCTGGGCCTTCTCTCAGGACAAACCGGTGTGGCGGTGCTTTCCAAGGCAATATTCAGAGGACGGCTGCGATAGACACCGAACCATCCAAACACACAGGGCGGGGGCAGAAATGACCATGAACATGAAAGAAAAGGTCGCGGTCGTTACCGGCGGTTCCTCCGGGATTGGCATGGCAACAGCGGAAGCGTTTCTTCGCGAGGGAGCAAAGGTTGCCATCTGCGGCCGCAGCCGTGAACGGTTGGACAATGCCGCAGACCATCTTTCCAATGTATCTGGCGCTGAAAGCATTTACACTCATGCCTGCGACGTGCTCGACGAAGAAGCCGTTGAGATATTCTGCAGTGCGGTTAAGGAGCGGTTTGGGCGCTGTGACGCATTGGTGTGTAATGCCGGTGAGGCTCGGTCTAGCAATTTTTATACGACCAGCGATCAAGATTGGCTTGACGAATTTGGGTTGAAGTTTTTCTCTGTTTTGCGGCCGGTACGCGCGTTTATAGATCTCCTAGAGGCATCAGGTGCCGGCGCGATAGTATGCACCAGTGCGATACTGGCGCGTGCGCCCGAACCATTCCTAATCGCAACGGGTGCGACGAGAGCAGGTCAACTGAATTTGCTTAAATCCTTGTCGCGTGAATTTGCTCCCAAAAATGTGCGTGTTAACGCGGTTCTCATTGGTCTCGTGGACTCCGGACAATGGAGCCGACGCTATGAACGCGGCGAAGGGCCGGACGGCAAAAAGATTCCCGAGGGGATGTCCAAGGAAGACTGGTTCATCGAACTGGCTAATTCGCGTCATATACCGATGAACCGGCTCGGAACCCCGGCAGAAGCCGCAAACGCGATCCTTTTTTTTGCGTCGCCGATGGCATCGTATATCACCGGCGAGACGATCGATGTGACGGGAGGACAAGCACGGAATGTCTGAGCAAATAACGGCCGGTGAAATTGCCGCTGTATTTCTCGAAAGTTGCGGCGTCGAATACGCATTCGGTGTGATCAGCATTCACAACATGCCGATCCTTGATGCGATCGCGCGCCGAAACAATATTAGGTTTATTCCGGCCCGTTCTGAGGGCGGTGCGGTTAACATGGCAGATGCCAATTCTCGTGTATGCGGTCGTCTGGGAGTTGCAGTTTCGAGCACGGGTACGGCGGCGGGTAACGCTTGCGGGGCCATTGTTGAAGCGATGACGGCGGGAACACCGCTGCTTCATCTAACCGGCCAGATTGAGAGCGAGCATCTAGACCGTAACAAGGGGTTTATTCATGAGGCATCCGATCAGGTCGGGATGCTGCGTGCTGCTGGCAAGGGGGCCTTTCGTGTCTGGTCTGCTGATACGACGCTCGGCACCCTACGCGAAGCTGTTCGTTTTGCATTCACTCCGCCAATGGGGCCGGTCAGTGTCGAAATACCGATCGACGTACAGAAAGATCTGACGGCAATGCCGGCAAGCGTGGAAATGCTGCCGGTACCTGCAAATGTGCCAAGTGAGGCATCGATCAATGCGCTGGCCAACAAGCTGGCCGACAAGAAACGGGTTATGCTGTGGTTAGGCGGCGGTGCGCGCAATGCGACTGAACCCGCAGCGCGCCTTGCCAAGCTCGGTTTCGGGGTTGTAACGAGCGTTCAGGGGCGTGGTGTGCTTTCAGGAGACGACTATCAGTCGCTGGGCGCCTTCAATTTGCAGCCTGCTGTGGAAGACTTTTACGCGACCTGTGATGCTATGTTGGTCGTCGGGTCTCGTCTTCGCTCCAATGAGACGCTGACCTATAAGTTAAAATTACCGGAGCCACTGTATCTAATCGACGCCGACCCGCAGGCAGAAAGTCGGTCCTATCCGTCAGATATGTTCGTTTGTGGGGACGCCACTATTAGTCTTGGGATGCTGTCGGATCAACTAGAGGGCCGGTTTGCGCCGGACAAAGATTTCACTAGGGATATCAAAATAGCCCGGGAAGGCGCCGAGCATGGAATGCGGGAAGCACTGGGTCCCTATAACATCGTCCTCGACGCGGTACTTAATACGGTGCCACGCGATTTTGTATGGGTTCGAGATATCACCCTGTCTAACACGATCTGGGGAAACCGGTTACCACTGCTTGACGGCCCACGCAACGGTGTGCACGCGGTAGGTGGGGGAATCGGACAGGGATTGCCGATGGGAATCGGCGCGGCGCTGAGTATACAGGAAGAAGGGCGCAAGACGTTGATTCTTGCCGGCGACGGAGGGTTTGCGGTTACTCTCGGCGAGCTTGCAACTGCTAGGCAGGAAAACGCCGATATCACGATCCTTTTGATGAATGATGGTGGATACGGGGTTATCAAAAACATCGCTGATGCACATTTTGGCGGACGGCGCGCCTATGTCGATATACTTGGACCGGATTGGGGCATGCTATGCGACTCGCTCGGTATTCCGTACTGGTGTGTCGAAGATACGAACGGTCTGCCCGCCCTCCTGAAGGGCGCCATAGACGCCGAAGGTCCAGCAATGATTGAAATCGATATGTCGTCGATCGGCGAATTTGCACAGGCGTTTGCCGGCCCACCGGCGAAAACGACATTGGACACAGACGAATGAATGTCCTGCTAATCGGTTACGGCGCCATTGCGAAGGAGGTGCTAAACCATATCCAGCCCGGTGAGGCGGCGCATATCGCGTCCATTCTGGTCAGACCCGGTCGTGTGGCCGAGGTTCGCGACGCAGTCTCATCGCGCGGGATCGAAGTGGTGTCGTCATTTGACGACCTTTCTTTGAAACCGGATTTGGTTGCCGAGTGTGCAGGACACGAGGGAGTTCGGGAATACGGTCCCGAGGCCTTGAGTTGTGGGATGGATTTTTTGGTTATCTCTATAGGCGTTCTCGCGGATTCTGCGCTCTATGGGGATCTGATCGGGGCTGCGAAGGCGGGTGGCGCCAAGCTGGTTCTGGCTGCTGGCGCTGTCGCTGGTGCAGATGCGCTGGCTGCCGCGCGGGTAGGTGGCTTGAAACGGGTTACCTACACGTCGCGCAAGCCCCCTGAGGCTTGGAAGGGAACGCCGGCCGAGGATGTCGTCAATCTGGACGTACTTACAGAGGAAGCAGTCCTTTATCAGGGGGGGAGCGATGAGGCCGCAAAGAGGTATCCGCAGAATGCCAATGTGGCGGCGACTATCGCGCTGGCTGGCGCGGGTTTTGCTGCTACCGAGGTGCGTCTTGTTGCCGATCCGGAGGCAGCCGGAAATATCCATCAGGTTCACGCGGAAGGAATATTCGGCGCTGTCGACATAGAAATTCGCGGTAACCCGCTGCCTGATAATCCAAAGACATCGACACTAGCGGCCCATTCCATGGTGGCGGAAATTCGTCGCCGTGCGGAACCAGTCGAAATTGGGGGATAGAGGCAGCATATATGCCATTTTCAGACATCCACGGTGTTGCGTAGGCTCGTACTCCTCAAATTTGAGGATTCTGGGGGCGCATATTAGATTTAAACATGCCCACCAGGAGTGAACATCGGTCGGCTCTGGCTCCCGTGTCATTCAGGATTTATATTGGTTCCCGACCGCGACAAAAATGAAAGTACACTCAATGACTTCTACCAACCGTATCGGCGAAACTCCTGAACAGCTGACAGAAATTGGTGCGCTCCCGATTCCGGATCCAGAAACTTTGGATGAAGATCTCCAGAAATATATGGCGATTTGCGAGGAAAAGCTCGGCCACATCCCTAACGTCGTAAAGGTATTTTCGCTGCGTCCCGCTAAGTTGCGGACCTTCATTGCCAAATATAACGAGATGATGCTGTCCGACGAAAGTGGGTTAAGTCGAC
>JAYYZV010000003.1:0-9500 GCA_036339975.1 Pseudomonadota bacterium
TCTGTCATCAGTTCACTAACGTAAAGTGACGTTTTTCCAGTAACCGGATGTTTGCGAAAGACCGGCTGCGGCCACCAACGGCCGTTTTCGCGGTCGAATTTACCTTCTTTGGTGACCGCGCCGTATTCGAATACCTGTATGGCGTTGCGGCCCGCTAGCTTTGCCTTCACGTCGTTTGGCAGGGTTAGAGCTGCCTGATAGCAATTAGCAAATTTTGTATTCCCGCCATGTGCCGGGATTTCGATGGCGTACAGTGTCGTCGCTTTGTCTGGGTTTTCGCGATACGGTGTATCCGAATGGAACATCATCTCGCCGTCCGGAATGGAGCCGATCGGTTTGCCATTCTCGCGGATATTTGAGACTAGCATCACGTTCGGACCGAGTTCCGCTGCCTCGTTGCGGATCTTTTTCGGGCGTTCATGGCGGGCGATCTCTCCAAAACTGGATGCAAACGCTCCATGCGCTTTCAGGTCCAGTTCTTGGTCGCGAAACAGTAGAACAATATGGTCGTACCAGGCCCGTTCGATTGCTGAGATTGTTGCCTCATCAAGATTCTGCGAAAGGTCAACTCCAATAATTTCGGCGCCGATAGCGTCTGACAGCGGAACAATTTCCATTCTTGGACCCATTCAAATCTTTATTAGTCTGTTCTCTAACTATAGACGATAGCAATTTTTGCTGTACACGGTTTGTATAGTAAGCCAGCTTATAGTAAGCTAGCTTATAATAAGCTGGCTAGATAAGGATATTCCTTGTGGGTGAAGTTAATCCGGACAATTCGCCGCCCAACCGACTGGTTCAGGTTGATCCCGTAGGTTATCTGATTGGCGACGTTTCCCGTATGATCCGGACTGTTTACGATCGCCGCGTTGAACCAATGGGGCTTACGCGAGCGCAGTGGCGCGTGATGACACGTCTGAACCGCATGGAAAGCTGTTCTCAGACAGAACTAGCGACGGCGCTTGAAATCGAAAAACCAACCCTCGGCAAGTTGATTGAGCGTCTGGAGGCCAAGGGGTGGGTCGAACGTTGGCCTGACCCTGATGACGCGCGGTCTAAGATCGTATGTTTGACATCGGAAGCATCCCCTATACTGCAGAAAATGCATAGCGAAGCCGAGGAAGTTGTTGCTGGCATTTTTGCTGGCGTCAGCGTCGAGGACGTAAAGCGCCTGAATGCAACGCTGAATCAAATAAAGTGCAACCTATCGGCGATGCTCGGCGAAGCCCAGCTGATTGAGGAGTAAAGATGCGTATTGTCACCCGCCGCGGTGTTACCCGTTTCACGCTAATGTTCATAATTCCCGCCGTTGCGCTGGTAGCTGGCGGCCACTACTGGGTCAAGAATACCCGCTATGTTTCGACCGAAAATGCCTATGTCAAAGCGCACCATCTAGCGATCAGCGCTGATATTGACGGTCGGGCGATCCGGGTGTTGGTCAGAGAGAACGACCACGTTAGCACAGGCGACCTCCTATTCGAACTTGATCCGGAGCGCCACCGCATTGCCATCGCCAAGTGGGAGGCCGAACTCAATGGTATCCGCAATACGCTAGATGCCCTGCGCGCAGAATACCGTACCGCCGAGGCTGAATTGCGCGACGCCCAGCAGGAGACTGGTTACTACAGACGTGTATTCCAACGCCAAAAAAAGTTGATAGAGCGCGGGGTGGCATCGCGCGCCAGATATGACGAGGCCGAACGCAAACTCACACGGGCCAGGCAGGCGGCCCGCACCAAGGAACAGAAAATTCAGCAGGTCCGAGCGAAACTGGGCGGTCGGCTCGACACTCCGGCCGAGAAACATCCGATGTTTCTGGAGGTCATGGCCCGCAAACGACAAGCCGCCCTTAATCTTCGGCGAACTCGAATCGAAGCGCCGGCAGACGGTATCGTCGGGAAGGTATCGCTGCAGGTGGGTGAATATGTCCGGGAAGGAAAGGCTGTTCTTCCCATCGTGCAGTCCGACGAGAACTGGATCGAAGCCAATTTGAAGGAAACGCAATTAACTCATGTTCGCCCAGGGCAGTCAGCGCGCATCGTTATCGACGCTTACCCGGACCAAGAATGGACCGCGAAGGTCACGTCAATCAGCCCGTCGACCGGTGCTGAGTTATCGGTGTTGCCGCCCCAGAACGCCAGCGGCAATTGGGTAAAGGTAGTCCAGCGGGTGCCGGTGCGTCTCGAGCTACAGCATATGCATAAGACGTTGCCGCTGCGCGCCGGGATGACCGTTTCGGTCTCCATCGATACCGAGCGCGACCGATCTCTATTCCGGATGATAAACACCGCTTTAGCGGCCTTCGTCGGAAGTTAAATTCCGTGACCGTTTCCGTTTGGGGTCACCCCAATCGCGCCGGACTCTTTTTCCTCTCCGCCGAGCATGAGGGGAGCCTCTCTTGCGGCTGGGAGGATAGAGCGGAAGCGGTTTTATTATGACCTCCGTCCCCGCTTATGGCGGAAGATCCGAAGTGTTTCAGCGTAATATGATAACCGCATCGGTTATGATGGCGACCACCGTCGTTATCATCGACATGACTATCGCCACCATTGCGCTGCCACACATGCAGGGTGGGCTGAGCGCCAGCCAGGATCAAGTCTCTTGGGTGATGACTACCTATTTTATGATGCAGGCGATCACAATGTCGGCAACCGGCTGGCTGGCTGGTAGGCTCGGTCGCAAGCGTCTCTTTATCATTTCGCTAATCGGTTTTGCCATCTGTTCGGTGTTGTCCGGTAACGCCAACTCCATTGAGGAGATCATGATATACCGCGGGCTCCAGGGCATGTTTTCAGCCGCCGTGGTGCCGATCAGCCAGTCGCTGATGCTCGACTCCTATCCTCGCGAGCGTCATGCTCAGGCTATGTCGATCTGGGGTATCGGGGTCATGTTCGCGCCAGTCATGGGGCCGGTTATTGGCGGCTGGTTGACCGATGAATACAGCTGGCGCTGGGTGTTCTATGTCTCTATGCCGTTTTCGGTGCTGGGTATCCTTGGCGCGGTCTTATTCATCCGTGAAACACCAACGGATAAGGAGCGTAGGTTCGACTGGTTCGGGTTTACTGCGCTCGCCATCGTACTGGCGGCTACGCAGTTCATGCTTGATCGCGGCGAGAGCGAGGGGTGGTTCGATTCCGATCTGATTGTCACCACGGCAGTGGTTTTGATGCTAGCGTTCTATCTGTTCATCGTCCACAGCTCTACAACGGCGAACCCGTTCATCAGCCCGGCTATCCTGACAGACCGCAACTACATGCTGGGACTTTTGTTTATGTTTTTGCTCGGCGTGTTGGTCTTGTCCATGAATGTGATTATGCCGTTGTTTCTGCAAAATGCGAGAGGCTATCCTATTCTAACGGCTGCCTTGGTTATGATGCCCCGCGGCCTCGGATCTCTGTTTGGTCTGGTGTTGGCTGGCAAGCTAAGCGGCCGAATGGACCCGCGTCTGCAGATCGCTATTGGTTTCGCCTCGACAGCCTACTCCGCCTGGCTTTTTTCTACTTTCACCACCGATGTCGGAATTTGGGCGTTCATATTTGCAGCGTTTTTCAACGGTATCGGCATTGGCATGATTTTTGTTCCCCTGACTGCAGTGTCTTTCTGGACACTACCGGTGAATCTGCGGACAGAAGCGTCAACCTTTACCAGCCTCTTAAGAAATTACGGTAGCGGAATTGGTGTCTCCGTCGTTATCAGCGTCCTGTCGCGGACACAATCCACCAGCTACGCATATCTGGCCGAGCGCACCAGCCCCTATAACGAGGTCATGCAGCCGCCGCATCTGCCGACGGAATGGGATATTTTCACCGTCGACGGCCTGCGGCTACTCGATGCCGAGGTCACGCGTCAGGCTATGGCGATCGGCTTCTTAAACGATTTTCAACTGATTTTCATCGGCGCGATTATATCTGTGCCGCTGGTGATGCTGCTTTCGCGCCAAAAAGGTGGATGACTAGTTTAGGGTCCGACTTTCCCCTGCCGTCCCCCGTTGCTATAGCTCCATTATGGCTTTCCAGAATAAATCCCGTTTACGCAACACACTCAAGAAACTAAGCGGCCTCGCTCTTGGTGACGAAGACCCGCGTCCCAGCGCACAGGAAGCATTGGATTTTCTATCGATGATGGTAGGCCGAAAACCGGTTATGCTGCTGGGTCGAGGTTATAACGAACAGACTTGGATAAAAGGTGTGTTGCAGATTGCCTCGGACTCTAAGCTACATATCGTTGAGGGGCCATTCTGGGATGCCAGCGCCGATTCCGGGGCCGGCGCCGCCCTTCCGGGCTGGTATCTCGATCACACCCGTGCCGCGTTTGCCGAACACCGTGCCTGGTACATCTGCCGCGCTCGAGCAGTAGCCGATGAGGTGGCTACAATTTGTGAATCCGAGGCGATTACTGTGGCGCAGGAAGCGCGGTTGCTGAACTATCCGGAATGCTGTGTTCGGGCCCATTACGAGCGTGGCGCCGACTATCAGGGGGTCTGGCTCGACCTTCTACGTCGCAAGGCCGGTGGCGACGAGGAAAAAGCAATTGCACTGCTGGCAGGAAAACAGCCGCTGGAACCAGACACCGATGAGGATCTGAAAAGGTTAGAGGTAGCGATGAGCACAATACCGGTACCGTTCACAAGCATTAATGCCTGTAATGCCTGCGTCGACGGTGGGCCTGATGCGCCCGCCAATATCAAATCACTGGAAGGTCGGAAGCTTGCGGGGGATATCGACGAGGGGCTATTGCGGGCGCTCGGTTAGCCTGCCATTTTATTTTCATACCTCATCCCTATTACTTCGATATCCACTTCACCGTTGGCGGTGACCGGGGTGACAACGTAGCCTTTCGAGGCGTTTGGTCAGGTGTCGAATACGACCATCGATGTTCCGCATGCATTTGCTCCCGTAAATATAGTCGCCGTTCTCGGAGTGGTCGGCGTTACCAATCGCCCACGAAACGATCTTGACTAGCGTCGGACGCTTCTGCCGCCGAAGAAGGGGTGGTTTCACTTGGAGGGCGGCAACACCTTCCCGGGTGATGTAGTTTTTCTCTCCTGCTGCAATGTTTGTATCCCTCGGGTATTGTGCGTAGATGATCCGGATAAATGAAACGCTATCTATAGGCGATGATGAAATTATTGAGAATTTCATTCGCGCCGGTGGGCCGGGTGGACAGAATGTTAACAAGGTGTCCACCGCGGTGCAGCTGCGTTTCGACGCGCGCCATTCGCCATCTTTGCCGTCATATGTTCGCCAGAGGCTGGAATTGATAGCCGGTAGCAGGCTGACCAAACAGGGTGAGATCGTTATCACCGCCAATCGGCTGCGTTCTCAAGAGGCTAACCGTCGTGACGCTCTAGGCCGCTTGATTGCGATGATCGACGAGGCGGGTCAACGCCCAAAGCACCGTGCCGCGACCAGTCCCAGCAGGGCTGTGCGTAAGAAGCGGACCGATCGTAAGATCCGCCGAGGCCGGATAAAACGGCTACGAAGCAGCCAAATCGGACATGACGAGTGATAGATACAGATAGGGAATTCGATGGCCTGCTGGCTGCGTCTGGCGTTCCGGTCTCCGAAGACGAGAGGGCTGAACTGCGTAAGGCCTATAAGACGTTGTGTGAACTGGCAGCTGCAGTGCGTCGACCCGATCGTGACTGGACCGTCAAGCCAATGCCCTCTTTTGCCGCCACCCCAAGGGAAGGTAAACCAGAGCCGTGACGCTAGCGTTCCCGCCCACCATTTCCGAGGCAGCCGCCGACATGGCGGCAAATGATCTGAAGGCTGTCGACCTGACGAAATTGTGCCTCGACCGGATCGATACCTTAGACGGGGTAATCAACGCCTATCATAAGGTGCTCAGGGATGAAGCGCTGCATGCAGCCGCGGCGTCCGATGCTCGCCGCGCCGCCGGCAAGGTGCTCGGTCGGCTTGACGGAATTCCAATTGCTGTAAAGGCGGTTATTCAAATTGAGAACCATGCATGTACTGCTAACTCTCGCGTGTTGCGGGATAATATCGCGGATAAAGACGCCGCAGTGATCGCCCGGTTGAGGTCTGCTGGTGCGGTACTATTGGGTATTGTTGATACCTACGAATTCGCATTTGGTGGTCGTCCTACCTACGATGCCCTTTTTCCACCTGCCTGTAACCCATGGGATGCGACAAAATCGACTGGTGGATCATCGTCCGGCTGCGGTGCGGCTGTCGCGGCAGGCCTATGTCTTGGGGCGGTGGGCTCCGATGCAGGCGGATCGATCCGAACACCCGCAGCACTTTGCGGTACCGCCGGTATGAAGCCTACTATCGGGAGAGTAACGACATCCGGTGTATTACCTCTAACCTTTTCCCTCGACACCGTCGGACCGATAGCGCAGACGGTTGAAGACTGCGCCCTTATGCTTCAGGTGATCGCGGGGTTCGACGCCTCCGACCAACTCTCCGCAGATATTTCAGTCCCAGATTACACGATGGCGTTGAACGACCGGCTTGATGGTCTGAAGATCGGTATCGTTCGTAGTTTTTATCGCGATGATTTTGGCGCCCCGAGAGATATAGCCTCTGCCTATGATGGAATGCAGCCTGTGCTAGAGAGCCTCGGCGCGCAGGTTGTTGAAGCACGACTCCCGCCGTTGATGGATTTTCACGCTGTGGGGCGGCTGATGCTCCCGTCAGAAGCCTACGCGATACACGAGGCAAACTTACAAAATAGATGGGAGGACTTTGGCCCGTTGGCACGCAACCGGATGATGCTGGGTGCATTCGTGAGATCATCTGACTACCTGCAGGCGCAGCGTCGCCGGCGCGAGCTAGCCGACGCGGTTGACGCTGTATTTAAAGAATGTGACGCCTTGGTCGCACCAGCCATGTTGACCCCTGCCGTACCGATGGCCTCCGATGAACCATTCCCTTTTTTGACGGCACCAATGGTCAATGTGCCATTCAACTTGACCGATCACCCGGCTGTTTCAGTACGCTGCGGTTTTCAGGATAGCGGTATGCCCATAGGTGCCCAAATTGTCACTCGTCGGTGGGACGAAGCTGGCGCACTTCTCGTGGCGAATGCTTATGAGCGGGCGGAAGAATGGCGTTGGAGAAGGCCGCCGATAGATTGATTCATAGAGGTGCCCGCAGAAGCCTACTCCGCTGCAATCGCCTCGGAACCCACTCCCAAATGTTTCAATTTCGGGATAACACCTTCGCTAAATAGTTGAAGATTCTTTTCGGTTAATTCTTGCGGAAGTGTTCCGAACTGCAGCATAGGGGCGATATTCCCGAAGCCCATTTCTTTTTGGTATTCTTCCAGCTTTGCGACGACTGTCTCGGCGCTGCCACAAAGAAACATACCATTATCGATTAAAGTATCGCAGTCGAGGTAGCTCTGGCGTACCTTGTACTTTCCTTCCACCACCGCCTTATAACTGCTCAAAGATGAATAGCCAGGCGGGAGTTTGTACTGCGTCGGGGAAGCGATGAATTTATTAAATAGGCTTTCAATGTGCGGCGCGGCTTCTTTTTGCGCAATCTCGTCCGTTTCCGCCACATAGGCCGGCATTGCCCAACCCAGTTGTCCCGGCGGGCATTCATAACCGTATACCTCGCATTGGTCACGATAAGCCTTAAGGTTCTTGCGCACCGATGCGACCGGGCTAAACGTTATTATATACGTGTATTTGCGGTCCGGATGAGCTGCAAACTCTACGGTTTCAGTAGACCCCTGAGACGGAATCCAGATTGGTGGACGCGGGCTTTGATAGGGGCGCGGCCATATATTCACATATTGAAAATGATAATGTTTGCCGTAAAACTCGAAGGGTCCCGGTTCAGACCACGCGCGAACGATTAAGTCGTGCGCCTCTCGGAAACGCTCATGACTGAAGCCCGGGTTGGTCATCGATGCGTGATACTCGCAGCCGATGCCGCGGACAAAACCCGCAATGAAGCGGCCCTCCATTAGATTGTCGATCATCGCAAATTCTTCCGCGATGACCAGCGGGTTTTCAACGATGGGCAGGGCTCGTCCAATTACGCCGATCGAGGCCTTTTTCAGGCGCCGAGAAAGGGCGCCGGCCAGTACGTTGGGTGACGGCATCATGCCGTAGGCTGTTTGGTGATGCTCGTTCACGCACACCCCGTCGAACCCTAGCGTTTCGGCCATCTCCAGTTCGTCAAGGTAGCGATGATAGAGCTTTGCACCCTCTTTGGGGTCATAATAGGAGTTTGGTAGGTTGATCCACGACGATTTATTGGTTTCCAAGTAGTCGGGGTCGATGGCCTGATATGGCATCAGGTGAAAGAAATAAAACTTCATGATGCGGCTCCATTCGTATGAGCTGTCACCCCAGAGATAAATTCGTCCAGCTTTTCCTGCTGCGGGAGATGTCCGCATTGGGGAATTATTTTCAGTTCCGAACCCGGAATTAGTTTCTGCATTGCTTCCCCATAAGCGGGCGGGAATACTTTGTCGGAGTCGCCCCAAAGGATAAGCGATGGAATATCGATCCTGTGAAGCCATTTCTGAAGTTCCGGGTTATAGAACCTAGGATGCCAGGCCATTTTAGCAGTCGAGAAATGGTTTTTCAGTGCAATATCGGCGTCTTCCTCTGACGGTTGTTTCGCGAGCCGCGCCTTCGCCAACTTATGATCGAAGTAAGTATTGTAGACCCTCTCATCGTCATCCCAGAGAAAGATGTCACCCTTTGGAACACCGTCGACATGAATCCCTGCAGCGGAAACGAGGGTTAAGGTTTCGATCTTTGCTGTTGAGCGGACACAAATTTCCAGTGCGAGCCAGCCGCCCAGAGAATTCCCCACTAGGTGGACTTTGTCAGCCTCAAGCGTATTTAGGAAATCAAGATAGAAATAGGCTAAATCCCCCATACCATCGAGCCAGTCTGGGGTGTCAGAGCGGCCCCAGCCTGGATGGCTGGGTATCGTGACCGAATAGTGTTCGGAGAGGCGGTCCATATAAGGCATCCAGTTATGCGCTCCCCCCGCACCATGGAGGAATACTAGTGCTGGCCCATCGCCGCCTTTAAGCACCTCAATACCGCATCCGGCGATCGCGATCCGTTCGGAGGAATGCTCCGTCATGTCCCACCTTAGTTTGTTGACAGAATATTTAGTTAGGTACCTTACTATTATATGCTACGGCGGCGCTCAACGAAAATTAAGAGATATTCACGATGTTGCCATTCGACAAAAATTTTGGCCATTAGAGGATCCCGATGATCGCCGAGGAAAACATCCATACTGAAAAAACGAGTTCGGTGACAAACGGACTAAAGTTGGCCCTCTCTACGAAAGGCCAAACTCTACGCAGTTTCCGCCCCATAATAGAGCATGGAGACATGCTTCGCCTCAGCGAAGAATAGCCATCGTTCAACCACCACGCCTACAGATACAGAAACCGCAGCGAGTAACGTACCGGAAATGGAGATAAACGAATCCGCGTTGCTCGTGAGCCCTGTCAGGATGATCGGGATCAGGAAATATGTGAAGAAGCAAACGCGG
>JAYYZV010000004.1:0-7317 GCA_036339975.1 Pseudomonadota bacterium
TTGCTGTAGCGATCTTGTTATTTTGGGCTTTGGGGCTGGTCAACGCCAGCCAGACGACTATACCCCCTACTGCAACTGTAAAACCGAACAGCAGTAATAAAGGCAATCGGACGCCGCTTTTCATTTCCCACCCCAGGCTGATCTAGCTTCTATTTTGCCGGCTAATTTAAAATTAATTTGATCCAGCCTAGTTGCCGGAGCGGGTGCTATAAAGTGCAATGCCGCGCAGTAAATCCAGAGCTCTGGAAAGCTGGTAGTCCTCCGATATTTTATCGGGATCGGACTCAACCTCAGCATTGGACTGATTGCCGTTTCGGTCACCCGGGTTGTCAAGCCTGCCCCGCAGATTCTCCTCACGCTTACGTTCAGGTTGTTTGATCTTTTCTACCTTGGCTTGTTCCACGACGATATCCGGGTCAATGCCCTTGGCCTGTATGGAACGACCCGACGGCGTGTAGTAACGGGCGGTTGTTAGCCTGATCGCCCCGTGACCGGTGAGCGGAATGATCGTCTGGACCGACCCTTTCCCAAAGGTTCGGGTGCCTAGAACGACAGCCCGTCTATGGTCCTGAAGTGCGCCGGCAACTATTTCAGACGCCGAGGCCGATCCGCCGTTGACTAAAACCACTATGGGGACACCACCTGTTATATCACCCCGTTTTGCGTTGAATCTTTGCCCTCCATCAGCTTGGCGCGAGCGGGTTGAGACTATCTCCCCTTGATTCAGGAACGCATCCGAAATCTGGACTGACTGGTCCAGTAGTCCGCCCGGATTGTTTCTTAAATCGAGAACGACCCCCTTCAGATTTCCTTTAGCATCATCCTTCAGCCGTTTAACCGCACGCTCCATACCGGTCGTTGTCTGTTCGTTGAAAGATGTGATACGGATATAAGCGATATCGTTACCTTCCATCCGGGATCGGACGGACCGAATTTTGATAACGTCGCGAGTGATCGTGACCTTGAAGGGCTTGCGGCCGCTTCGACGGATGGTTAGCTTAAGATCGCTGCCGACCTTACCTCGCATTTTTTCGACTGCCTCCGACAGGTTCAGCCCTTGGACAGGTTCTTCATCGAGGTGGGTGATCAGATCGCCCGATTTCAAACCTGCGCGGAATGCAGGTGTATCGTCGATTGGTGAAACAACCTTGACGTACCCGTTCTCCATCGTCACCTCGATACCAAGGCCGCCGAACTCTCCACGTGTCTGGGTTTGCATATCCCGAAAATTTTTGGGGCTGAGATAGCTGGAGTGCGGATCCAGAGACGTCAGCATACCGTTTACCGCCGCTTCAATCAGGGTCTCGTCTGATACTTCTTCAACATAGTCCGCGCGCACGCGTTCAAATATATCTCCGAAGAGGTTCAACTGCCGGTAGGTTTCGGAATTATTTTTTTGGGCGATGGCGGGTAATGCCAAAGCCATCATGCTGGCTACAATACCAGTTCCGATAAATTTATTAATCATTAACCGCGTACCTTGTTCCTATGTGCTGCTTTGGGGGGCAACGGGTTGATCGGGCGGCCCTTTCTTCTGAGTTCGAAATAAAGCTTTGGCGGGCTGCTATTAGAGGGGGCCATCTCTCCGATTGGTTCCCCCGCCAGAACTTCATCGCCTATACCTGCGCTTACTTTTACCATGCCTGCGATCAACGCGTGACCTTTGTTAGGTAGTTCCAAAATGACAAGATTTCCATAACCTCGAAAGATCCCCGCGAACACCACCCGTCCCTTTATAGGCGCGACAACGGCCGCCGACGATCGAGTTTCAATAAAAATACCCTTGCTTATTATCCCGCTCGGCATTTTTTCACCAAACGAGGTAATAATCTGTCCCGGTGCCGGACTCGGACCTTGTTGCAATTTTAACGTTAATCGCGAGGCGGTTCTCTTTTCTTTCTCTTTCGTGACTGCACCGGATTGGGTCTGTTCCGAATTCTGACTTGGAAGTACCGACGTCCTCCGTTGTTGGGAAAGCTCCCGCAATAAGTCGCGGATATTTCCGGCCCGGGCAGACAGGCGGGCAGTAAGTCTCGCTGCGCGCTGTTCAGCTGTCTGGGTTTTTCCAAGTAATGCCATTTTTCTGGCAGTCAGTGAGCGGAGATGTTGACTCTTCTTGGTTAGCCCACTCTGGATCATCTCCAGCGACTTTTTGTCGTCCGCGATTTTTGCCTGAAGCGACGTTCATGTGTCCAACTCCTCCGCAAGGTCAGCCGCTTCTCCTTGAAGTTTCGGGACGGTGGCCCGAAGAAGAATGGCGCTCCTTAAGGTATCATTAGGCGATTGTGGGATGGCGAGCATCGCGGTGGTTGGCATCAGCGAGATGCGGTGGAGGGCGCTCAATGTTGCGGCCAGTTGGCTTTTCTGGTGGGCCATAGCTACCGACTTTACCTTTTTCTCTTTCTGAAGGTATTTGAGGTGGGCTTCAAGTTTGTTGGCTCGGTCAGAAAGAACGTGCAGGGATTTAGCCAGACGGATTCCTTTTTGCTGTATATGCTCTAACTCATTGGCAGTCCGTTCCGCGGCCTGGTTTAGTTGGTCGCGGTTTGCGCGGTTTATCGACAGATCTTCTTCCACTTTCTGGAGTCGTGACTCCAACTCACCGGCCTTAACTTTATTCGGTCCCGTCGATGCCGACCATAGCATCAGACTCCCCATCACCAGACAGAGGGGCGGGGTTAAAATGCGCTTATGCGGAAACACGATTTTTGGGATCGATCACACTCCCCGGAGCAAGTGTGACCAGGGAAGTACCAGTCATTTCCTTGGGGCGGCTAAGTCCCATGATGTCCAATAGGGTTGGTGCAATATCAGCGAGCCGCCCGTCTCTCAGGGTGCGCATGTCCGGCGGTGGATTCACCAGTACAGCGGGTACTACATTTAGCGTGTGGGCCGTGTGCGGTTCACCAGTTTGGTCGTCTCGTAGTTTCTCGGCATTTCCATGATCTGCCGTTATCAACATCGTGCCGCCGGCAGTTTTGACCGTTTCTGCCACCTGACCGATACAATCGTCGACAGTACGGATCGCAATCTCCGATGCGGACTTGATCCCCGTATGCCCGACCATGTCGGGATTGGCATAGTTGACGAGGATGAAGTCATATTGTCCTGACCTAATTTCGGCCACCAGACGGTTCGTAACTTCTCTGGCGGACATTTCCGGTTTCAGGTCGTAAGTTGCCACTTTGGGAGATGGAATCAGGACTCGGTCTTCACCTGGAAATGGTGTTTCCTGCCCGCCGTTGAAGAAAAAAGTCACATGGGCGTATTTTTCGGTCTCCGCAATGCGAAGCTGCTTTCCCCCTGCCTCCGAGACGATACTGCCCAAGACATTATCTAGGCATTCCGCTGGGAACATGGTTGACATGAAGGTGTTGTGTTTTGTCGAATACTCGGTCAATCCGAGTGCAGCCGAAAAATGGGCCTCTCGCGACCTCGCGAATCCCTCAAAACCGGGATCGAGAAGTGCCAGCAATATTTCACGTGCTCGGTCGGCCCGGAAATTTCCCATTAGTACACCGTCGCCGACCGAGACACCTGAATACCCGGCGATCACTGTTGGTTCGACGAACTCGTCAGTGATTTCGGCAGCGTAGCTTTCAGTGATTGCGGAAACAGCAGCTGTGGCCGTTTTGCCTTTCCCCGACACGATCAGATCGTAGGCTCTTTCCACCCGATCCCAACGCTGGTCGCGATCCATGGCGTAAAAACGGCCGCACACCGTAGCTATAAACGCACCGGGGAGCGCTGATAGGGCGCTGTCGAAATCGGCGACACAGTCCCGCCCGCTGGCTGGTGGGGTGTCCCGACCATCTAGAAAGGCATGGACGGCTACGGGGACACCTTCCGACGTAAGAACTTCAATTAGCTTAAGAAGTTGGTCCTTATGCGAATGCACCCCGCCGGGGGAGAGCAGTCCCATCAGATGGCATGTGCCACCACTTTTCTTTAACTTTTCCATATAAAGCGCTAGAGCCGGATTCTTGGCTATAGAGCCATCTTGAATTGCTGCGTCGATCCGCCGAATATCCTGATCGACGATACGACCCGCCCCCAAGTTCATGTGGCCGACTTCGGAATTTCCCATCTGACCTGCTGGCAGACCGACATCTAAACCACAAGTGTCGATAAAAGCGCGAGGATTGATGTTCCATAGCCGTTGAAAATTAGGTGTGTTTGCCGGTGTAATGGCATTATCGGCCTCATCTAACCGGTGTCCCCAGCCGTCGAGAATGCACAGCACAACGGGGCGTCGAGGGTGTTCTTGTTCGGTGCTCATGCGGATATCCTGAAAAACTTAACCCCCACTATACAGGAAAGATCCCGGAATTTGGTACTGCAAGACGTCTAAAAAAATATCAATCACGGTGGTATGGGTGGTGTGTTAGGATTTTTTGAGCCCGGTATAACTGTTCCAACAACATCACTCGAGTTAACTGGTGCGGCCAGGTAGCGGCACCGAACGAAATGGTGACATCCGCAGTGTTTCGCAACCCAGAATCAAGCCCATCCGGTCCCCCGATCATGAAAGCGACGTTCATTCCCTGATCCTGCCAGTCACCAAGCTTCTTCGCGAGAGCTCGACTAGAAAGCGACTTGCCGCGTTCATCCATTGCAATCCGGACGTGTCCGCGCGGCAGCGCTTGTTCGATCAAGGTGCCTTCCTGACGTTTTAGTTCGCTTGCGGATAGCTTACGACGCTCTTCAACTTCTACAATATCCAACGGCCAAGTTATTCGGCGGCGATATTTGTCTATTAGGTCTTGTTCGGGACCTTTTTTGATCCGGCCTACTGCGCATAAGGTGATTTTCACCGCGTGGTCCGGTCAGACTGCCGCCGGTTCGGAAGCATCTGGCAGCACTACGTTCCACATCTTCTCCAGATTGTAGAATTCGCGAACCTCGGGACGGAAAAGGTGAATTATGATATCCCCGGCATCGAAAAGAACCCAGTCTGCTTGAGCGCGCCCTTCGGGGGTGACGCCTTTGACGCCATGCTTCTTAGCGACGGCGACTAGCTTGTCTGCCATGGCGGTTACCTGACGGGTGGATTGGCCACTAGCAATGACCATGTAATCTGCAATGTCTGATTTCCCTTTTAGGTCTATCACCACAACATTTTCAGCCTTGTGATCGCTGAGTGACTCGCGAATCTCCTTCAGGAGATTATCAGCCGTCTCGGATTTGGCGGAAGTACCGGGTGTATGATTGGTCAGTGTACCAGCTTTCTATTTTTTAAGTGATTTGTCCTAATTCTTCGCTTTCGGCGAGTTTATTTTTGGTCTTCGACTGGCTCGAATTTGCGTCGCTGATCCTGGATGCAGCCTCGTGTGAAAAAACATCCAAGCGGGCGGAGGCATATCTGCCAGCAGGCACGCATCGGCCCGTTTGCGTTTGAAACGGAAGAATGCCCGGGCCGCTTTGCCCGCAAGAGCCCCAAAAGAATATGGCGCCCGGTCGAAAACGGCGATCGGGACCTGATTGAAAATACGCGTCCACCGGTGCCAGCGCGAAATTTGCTTCAGGTTATCAGCACCCATGATCCAGACAAACTTGGTCGCGGGAAAGCTGTATTTTAAAACTGCCAAAGACCCCGCCGTATGGGTTGTGCCTAGCCGTGTTTCAATATTTGTAACTCGAATGTTTGGGTGACGCGCAATCTCGTACGCCCCTTGAAGACGTTCCTCCAATGGTGCCATGTCGGCCGTTGATTTAAGCGGATTCTGAGGAGAAACCATCCACCAGACTTCATCCAACTGCAGCAGCTTCAAAGCAAATAGGCTGATATGCCTGTGACCTTCATGCGCTGGATTGAAGGACCCGCCCAGAATGCCAATTCGAAGCCCTGTAACTGAATGGCCTCGGCGAATATCGGTGATTAGTTTCAGGGTCGAACCTGTCCTTCGCCGCGAACGACGTACTTGAATGTAGTCAGTTGTTCTACCCCCACGGGGCCACGAGCATGCAGCCTCCCCGTCGAAATACCGATTTCGGCACCCATGCCAAACTCTCCGCCGTCGGCAAACTGTGTGGAGGTGTTGTGCATGACTAGGGCGGAGTCTACTGCACTCATGAATTTTTCTGCTGCATCCGCATCTTCTGTGATGATAGCATCTGTATGGCGGGAGCTATATGTATTAATGTGATCGATAGCCCCTTCCAGACCGTCGACTTGGCGGATAGAAAGAATCGGCTCTAAATATTCCGACCGCCAATCAGCCTCTGTAGCGGGTCCGATGCGACTGTCTATCAACTGTGTGTCATCGTCGCCGCGTAGTTCGCACCCCACCTCAATAAGGGCATTAATGATCGTCGGCAATGCATTGTTCGAAATGTCACGATCAACCAGAAGCGTTTCTGTGGCCCCGCAGATTCCTGGGCGCCGCATCTTCGCGTTGACTACAATCTCCCGCGCCATGTCGGGATCGGCGGAACCATCGACATAGGTATGGCAAATGCCTTCTAGATGCGCAATCACCGGGATCCGACTTTCCTGCTGAACCCGTTCGATCAGAGACTTGCCCCCGCGCGGAACGATAATATCGATGTAATCTGTCATCGTCAGCATTTCGCCCACCGCGGAACGGTCTGTAGTAGGTACCAGCTGTATTGCGCCCGTGGACATATCCGCTGCCGTGAGGCCCGCCTGAAGGCATTCAAGAATGGCCGCCGACGAATGAAAACTCTCAGACCCACCACGCAAAATCGCTGCATTGCCCGATTTGAGGCACAGGCCACCGGCATCTGCGGTGACATTAGGTCGGGACTCATAGATGATGCCGATCACGCCTAGCGGTACCCGCACGCGGGAAATTTTTAGGCCATTGGGGCGGTCCCAGTCGGCCAGCACTTCGCCAACCGGATCTGGCAGGTCTGCGATTTGTTCTAGCCCTTCGGCCATGGTCTCGATGCGGCCTTGATCTAGTTTCAGCCGATCGAGCAGCGAGGACGCAATACTGCGCTCTCCGGCTGCTTCCATGTCTCGGGCATTTGCCGCCATTAGGTCGTCTGTTCTGTCACGTATGGTTGCTGCCGCCGCCCGCAACGCCGCGTTCTTGCGTTCGGTGTCCGTTTGTCCCAGTTCATACACGACATCCCGGGAGCGCTGGCCGAGCACTGCCATCTCGTGGGCAATTTTACCTGTGTCGGTCGCGGTTGCGACACTCATTTTTCTGGCGCCTCCGACGCGCTCAACTCCAATACCATATCGTCACGATGGATCATCTCATCGCGCCCACGGTAGCCCAGAATTCCAACTATTTCACGGCTTTTTCGCCCTGCGATGCGAGCGGCATCTTTTGACGAATAGGCTGAGAG
>JAYYZV010000005.1:0-66359 GCA_036339975.1 Pseudomonadota bacterium
GCATAATTCAACAAGGTTTATCTCTTAATAGATAGTTAACTCCTGCTGGGATTACTAGGTTTACACAAAATTTCTAGTATTTTTTGGATTCCTGTCGGTAACTCGCTTTGAAAGCGGTGATTTTCGCCCGTTGAGGGATGCACGAATCCTAGAAGCCGGGAGTGAAGAGCTTGCCGGTAAAGTTGCGAGATTACGGCTGCTGCTTCGTTACCCACCGATACCAGACGGGCCCGCGTCGTCCCCCCCCCATAAACCGGGTCGCCGATAACGGGGTGACCTTTATGTGCCAGGTGAACCCGAATTTGATGCGTTCGGCCCGTCTCCAAACGACATTCCAGAAGCGACGCAGCGCCACCGTGGTAAACGGCTTTTACTGCATAATTGGTTATAGCGGGTCTTCCGCCGTCCCGCTGGATAGACATTTTCTTTCGGTCCCGACGGCTGCGGCCAATGTTGCCGTCTATTGTATCGGAGGCCGGCCGCGGAAGACCCCATACGAGAGCCTGGTATTCCCGTTCGACCGAACGGGTCGAGAACTGTGAGGTGAGGCCTTCATGAGCCGTCGCCGTCTTCGCTGCCACCATCAGGCCACTTGTGTCTTTGTCCAGCCTATGCACTATCCCGGGTCGCCGAACCCCACCGATGCCCCGCAAACTATCGCCGCAATGAGCGATTAGGGCATTAACCAGCGTACCCGATGGATTGCCCGGCGCAGGGTGAACCACCATTCCTGCAGGTTTGTTGACGACGATCAGGTCTTCGTCTTCGAAGATGACGTCGAGCGGGATATCTTCGCCCACAGGTATTGGATCGATGACTTCCGGTATTTCCAACAAATATCTCTCGCCCGGTTTGACCCTGTGTGACGGCTCAACTATCGTCCCGGCCGCTTCGCCGTGATGCTGAAGATGACCCCCCTCGATCAGTCGTTTTAGGAACGACCTAGACCGGTCGGGTAAGGAGTTGGCTAGAACGCGGTCGAGGCGTTCACCCTCCACACCGGGTGGTACGGTGATCTCTATTATGTTCTCCGATGAAAATTTGTCATCATCGGGTTGTTCGATTTGATTCATAACCGATTAAGGACACATTCTATGCGTGCTCTCAAGGCTTTGGTCGTAAGCATGGCGGTTCTTATCTTCGCTGGCGTTGTGGTCTTGATCGTCGGAATCATAAACAAGGCCGATGACTTGGGCGGCGAGATATCTAGGCCTTTAGCCGATTTTGGAATAACGCAGATCGCGATTCCAGCCGGTGCGCACATTCGGGAAACTCGGCTTGACGGCACCAAAATTCTGCTACACCTCACCCTTGTCAATGGCACGTCACGACTCATCCTGATCAGTGCAACCAGCGGTGAGCAGATTGGAGTTGTCGACCTTAAATCTTTACCTTGATAGGACGCGCTGGAACCTTTCTCTGGCGGTACAGATTTCTATCTGGGAGCGCTAGGCAACCTAATGATGTGGTTTGCCGGGCCCGTCCATGCCCGCTCGGCTTCGAGCGGAGGGCCTAGTTGAAACGCGCTATAGCTGCTGTTATGAGCCCTCTGCTCAAATAATAGAGCGGGGTGGGACAGGTCAGTATGTCCGAGCGTACATATCCCGCATGTGTTGTTCGACGGTTATGGGCGGGTATTTGGGGCTCTCGCCGTCCGTCAGGCAACATTCCAGTGCCACCACTTCATGCGCCGGCCTTCCACTGAAAAAGAAAGGCATTGAAAAGCGTTCTTTACCAGAATAATTAATCACGCGATGGACGGTCGACCGATAAATGTCGTTGGTCCAGCGAGATACCATATCTGCAAGGTTGACGACGTAGGCGTCGGGAACCGGCGGGACGTGCAGCCATTTATTGGCTTCCCCCAATACCTGAAGGCCGCCATTATCATCCTGCATGAGCATGGTGATGCCGCCAAAATCTGTGTGTGCGCCGCAGCCCTTTTCGCCAGGGTCGGGGTTTGCGGGTTGCGGCGGATAATGCAGAAGCTTAAGCGCGGTCAGAGGGTCGCGACAGAAATCCGAGAAGTAGCCTTCTTCCAATCCAAGTGATAATGCGATGCCGCGCATCAAGGTGTTTCCCAGTGTGAGCATTTCTGAGTAGTAAGTCATCATCGTGGTCTCGAAACCGGATAGACCGTCTGGCCATTGGTTTGGGCCGAGATTGAAGCTGCCATTTTTTAAACGCGGATGACCGGGAGGAATGTCCTCGCCGATATAAAACCCCTCTTTAAGGTCGGGTGGCCCGCCGTCCTCAAGTGTTTGACCTCCTATCGGCTCATATCCACGGTTATATGGTGACAGTCTCATGTCGATGGCTAATTTGCGATCCAGCGGCTGGGCGAAAAATTTAGCTGACTGGACAAAAACCTCCGTCTGCAGGGCAGTATCAACCCCGTGCCCAATCACATACATGAAACCAAGATCAAGGCAGGCTGCACGTATTTTCTTTCCCACGGCATTACGACCGTTTTTATCACCAGAACGCAGAGGTGCGATATCGATAATCGGAAGGGCGTTCTCCGAAAAATTTTCGGCATTGAACGAGTTCATCGCTGGTCTTTCTGGTCGGCGGTTGATCTAGTTAGGACCGAATTTAGTATTTGAACCGCCTTTCAAATAGGTCAATATGAAGGCTGAAATCACACTTCTTATACCACTTTGGCACTCGTTTTGCCGTATGTTTTGTCTTGTAATATTGCTGTTAAAGGTGTGCCTATATAACGAGACTAAACCCCGCTATTCGTCTCATTGGCCTGATAGAATCGTGATCGGTTACGTTTTGCGGTAGACGGGGACGCCGAAGGCAGGGCTAAACCGAGAAAAAAAATGAAGGAAACTCAGACAAAAATGATTGAAGCTGTGTTTACCTATGCCGTCGATAACGGCCAAAAGATCATTAACCAAACGATGGGACCTGGTGACATGAGCCGGAAGCGCGTCGGCATCGTAGAGGAAAAGACCATGCCGGTCCGCGACGGGCGTTCCCGGCGTGAGACCTTCGATCTTGAAACGCATGGGTTCGAGTTCGTTGAACACCCAACCAAAATGGTGGACTTTTTCGACGAAGCGGAATTGAGATCCATCTATTACGAGGAGGTCGAGGAACTGGTCAAAGACCGGACCGGGGCTACCCGAGTCCACGTATTTGATCACACCTTACGTTCCGGTGATGAGGGTTTCCGTAACGAGAATCATTTCCGCGAGCCAGTTGCCCGCGTCCATAACGATTATACTGAGTGGTCCGGTCCCAACCGGGTACGTGATCTGTTGCCCGATGAGGCAAAAGACTTGTTAACAAAACGTTTTGCCATTGTTCAAGTTTGGCGTGCAGTCCGTAAACCGATCGAATCTGATCCGCTCGGCATCTGCGATGCACGCACCTTGTCGAAAAAGGACCTTATAATTTCAGAGAGACGCTACCCGGACCGGGTGGGGCAGACCTATCAGATCGCCTATAACCCGGATCACGAATGGTATTATTTTCCAAATATGGCCCGGGAAGAGGCGATGGTGTTCAAAGTATTTGATTCGGCAACTGACGGGCGCGCCAGATTCACCGCGCACTCTGCTTTCTCAGATCCGAATAGCCCAACAAACGCTGCGCCGCGTGAAAGCATTGAAGTGCGGACCCTCGCTTTCTTCTGAACTGGCGGTTCCAAAGAGTATCTTTTCTCCGCCGAACGATCCAAAAAACTAAAACTGGGCGGGGCCTGCCGGCAGTCCGAGATGCACGCGGCCGTATAGGCCCAATACGGCATCCTGATTTACACTGATATGCATGGAGCCAGCATGTGCATCCCGCCAATACCGCTGCATATTACTGGATAGCTGAAGACCGCCCGCGCCATTGGCCTCGAAAATCGTATCCAACCCCGATACGGCCAAATGTGCCGCAAACCCCAGGTCGCCTTTATTTCTGGCCCTTATTTCCTCGGATTGGCTGTCTCCTGCTATATATGTTTGCATCAGTTCTTTGGCGTCCCGAAGCACAAGCAGCTTGGCAGCGTCAATAGAGGCGGCCGCTTTCCCTATTCGCGTATGTATGGACGGCAACTGGGCCATCGGTCCGGAATTAGCGAGGGCCGACCCCCGGGTTACGCGAGCTGAGGTGTCGCTCATGAAACAGTCATATGCACCTCGCGAGATACCGATTATCGGCGCTGCAACACTTATCGAGAGGGCCTGAAACGTTGGAATTGTATAAAGGGGGGCGGGGTTTGCTTTGGCCCCTGGCGGGTTTCCAGACATGGTGTCTTCAAGTGAAAGGTATCGGTGGCTAGGAATTCGAAGGTTTTCACAAAAAACTGTTTTAGAACCAGTGCCCGCAAGACCAGCGGCATACCAGTCGTCCTTGATGTTGAACTCGCTTTTCGGAGCAACAATATAACCCCTCTCAACCGGATTCTCATCTCCGTGATTCACGACATTAACGGCGACAAGAAGCCATGAGCAATTATCCACCCCTGAGCAATAGGCCCAAGTCCCTGAAACGGTGTAATCCTGATCGCCTTTAATAGCTGTTCCAGTTGGAATAAATGAGGCTGAGGTGCAACCATATTGGTCGTCGGCCCAAATTTCCTCCTGAGCCTCTAGGGGGAACATTGCAAGTAGGTATTGATACATACTGCATATAGAATGGACCCAACCTACTGATCCACAGCCGCGCGCGATTTCGTAGGCGGCTTCGGCGAATACATCCATTCCATGCTCATACCCTCCAAAACGGCGTGGCATCAGCATGCGGAAAAGGCCGGCATCCAAAATCTGTTCGAAAAGGTCGCTCGGCACACGGCGGTCCGATTCCGTTTTTTCCTGACTTGCTCGGATTACCGGAACTAGCGCTCGGGCTCGCTCGAGCATGGCGGACGGCTTGACGTAGTCATCGGGCATGACCGGCGGTTTGACGTTTCCCTCGGGCAGCATCTCTGTAATCGTTGCCATCATGTTTTCCTTTTTTGAAGCGCAGTCGTTATTGAACCATATAGATCTTCCGAGTACGACCCCGGTTTTTTTTGAAATTTTTCGTTGTGATAATAGGGCGCGGTAAGCGAACCTGCGGGGGCGACGTTAGCCATCTAGACGATTAGGTATACCCACCCGTTGGTCGCCGATGTGGACGGACCGCGTCTTTGCCTCACTGTTCGAACCGGACCTATATACCTTACTGGTAAAGTGCGCAGAATTCTCAGGCTCTTTATCCAGATGTAAGTCCGCGTAGCTTTTGCATTAACCGGTGGCGTTAGAATATAAGGGCGTATACGCAACGGAGTTACCCCTCATGGATTCCCCGGTCGGAACACGCACTTATCGCGATCTTCACCAGCACCTCGAAGAATTAAAAAACCGCGATTTATTATATGTGATTGATGAGCCAGTTAACAAGGATACGGAGATGTCGGCGCTTGTCCGTTGGCAATTTCGGGGGGGGCTTAGAGAAGAACAGCGCAGAGCGTTCCTGTTCAATAAAGTTACAGATTCGAAGGGGCGTAATTACGAAATACCTGTGGTGATCGGTGCGTTGGCGGCTAATCAAGACATATATGCTGCCGGCATGGACACCACTGTTGACCGGATAGCCGCTAAGTGGGATCAGGCGATTGCCAATCCGGTAAAACCTCGCTTAATTAACGAAGCGCCTTGCCAAGAAGTAATCATCGAGGGAGAGGACTTGATGGCCGAGGAAGGTGGACTGGTTCGATTGCCCATTCCCTTGTCTACTCCTGGTTTCGACTCGACGCCTACACTTGCCGCCACCAACGTAATCACCAAAAACCCTGACACAGGTACGCAGAACATGGGCACTTACCGTGCGGGTCTGAAATCGTCAGACCGCCTTGTGGTCAGGATGGCGACACGGGTTGGCGGCGCTGAGGGTTACATGCACTGGAAAACACATAAGGAACGGGGCGAAAAACTTCCGTGCGCAATTGTAGTAGGCTGTCCACCATATGTCGCGTTCATGGGACCGCAAAAGCTGCCGATCGGTATGGAGGAGCTTGAAGTCGCCGGTGGGTTGGCCGGTGAGCCAATCAATGTTGTTCGCGCGCGTACCGTTGATCTTGTCGTGCCAGCAGAAGCGGAGGTGGTGATCGAGGGTTACGTAGACACGGAAATGCTCGAACCAGAGGGTCCCTTCGGCGAAAGTCACGGGCACGTCGCGTTAGAGGAACTCAATCTTCCTATGAAAGTAACGGCGATCACTCATCGCAACAATGCGGTAATCCCGTCCTACATTTCGCAAGTCGCCCCATCGGAAAGCTCAGTAATCAAGCGCGTAGCCTACGAGCCGTTGTTCAAGGCGCATCTGCGGGACCAGCTCGGCATAAAGGGGGTAAAAAAAGTACAATTACATGAGCCGCTGACCGGTCTACTGCGTGTCACAATCATCACACTGGATCACGAGACACCGCGCACCGAGGTCTGGCGAGCGCTATACGGCGCTGCCAGCTTTAAGGGGGATTGTGGAAAAATCACAATTGCTGTCAACGAAGACATCGATGCCGATAATGCCGACGCTATCCTCTGGGCCATGGGCTACCGGCTCAATCCGGCGGAAGATGTAGAGGTGCTGCAGCACCGTGGACAGGGGCACGGACCCAAGCGCGAGAGTACCGGGGAGGAAGATTCGACCTTGCTGATCGACGCCACGATGAAATCGCCGATGCCGCCGCTAGCGCTACCCACGAAACCGTATATGGAAGCCGGCAAGGCGCTTTGGGATAGGCTTGGCTTGCCCGAGTTGCGCCCCGAATCTCCCTGGTACGGCTATTCTCTGGGCGACTGGTCGCGGTCTTGGACCGATGCTGCCGAACGTGCTGCCGCTAGCGAATGGTTAGAAAACGGGCAGCGCACGCTACAACGACAGGTTCCAGCAAACGTGGCCCCGGAAACCTCGGTTCGTGATATTGAAGGTGGTTGGGAAGACGAAACCGAATGGAAGAAGTAATCCTACAAAAAAATACCGGGGAGAGGATCTTATGAATGGTGAAGAGCGGCGCGAATTCGTGCGCAAGCACAGAACCTGCGTGTTTGGCTATCCGCGCAAGGCGCACGGGCCGTCAATGTCGGTGGTACATTATGTGATGGACGGGGACGATATTCTTGTTTCGTCAATGCTAGGTCGCGCTAAGCCTAAGGCAGTTCAGCGAGACACCCGTGTTTCTTTGTGCGTGCTAGATGAAAAATGGCCGCCGACCTATATTACCGTGTACGGCAATGCAGTTGTCGAAGAAAAGGGCGGCGACGATCTGCTGATTGCGATCTGTGAGCTGATGGCCGAACAGCCGATGCCAAAATCGGAACGCGAAAAGCTTAGGAAGCTGGCGGTTGAGGAACAACGCTGCGTAATCCGCATTACCCCAGAATCAACCTTCGAAACACCACCGCGCCATGTCTACAATCCGGAAGACGTAGAGACGTTGTCGCATTGGTTGGGTAACAGCCTGCCGTGGAACTCAGATTAAGGGTTGCTGATGATCCGCCCCTCTTTAGTCCCGCAATGCAATATTCGCTCGCCGGAAATCATGCTGCTGGCAAGCGCCTATTATTTCCCGGGGCGCCTATTTAGCTCCGTAGGAAAAATCGGCTGCGGCAAAGTTTGCGGCTACAAACTTCCCGGCGTACCGCTCATAAACAATCCGGAAACTTTATATGGGTTCGGCGCGTGAAGGCAATTTCTCCCCGCGCGGCATGGTCGAGGCTGATTTTTGACAAACTAATCCATGCGGGAGTCACCCTATTTCCTTACATACCTGACTTCGGGAATGATGATCTTGTTAAACTGGCCGAGACTGATAATCGCAGTCGGGCCATCCTGCTCAGCAGCGAGGCGGAGGGGATTGCGTTGTGTGCTGGCGCCGATCTCGTCGGAGGCCGAGGTGTGCTCTTGATGCAGTCGTCCGGTGTGGGTAATTGCCCGAACATGTTGTCACTGATCCAGGGTGGGCGCTTTCCAATGCTAATGATTGTAACCATGCGCGGCGACTATGGAGAGCAAAACCCGTGGCAGTACCCCATGGGCCGGGCGGTGATCCCGATACTGGAAGCGATGGGCGTCCAGTGTATATTAGTCGAGCGCGAGAACGAACTCGAGCAATCGGTCGATGCGGCGCTGTCTGCCGCCTTTATTGCGGAGCGCGGTGTCGCGCTTATTCTGACCCAGAAATTTTTGGGCGCGAAGGCGTTCTGATGATGGAGTATTTACCCAAAAGAGAAATTGATCGGCACGGCCTACTGGCGCACCTATTTCCGAAGCCTGACGACTACCTTTTGCTCGCGGGCCTCGCAGGCGCGGCAAAAGATGCGGCGGCATGGACAAAGGAAACAGATAATCTTCTGACGCTTGGGGGTGCGATGGGCGGGGCGATCTCAATGGGTCTGGGCATGGCGCTGGCAGCACCTGGCCGCAAAGTCGCGGTAATCACCGGCGACGGAGAACTGTTGATGAACGCTGGTGCACTAGCAACCGTCGCATCCGCAGCCCCGCAAAACCTGACCATTGTCTGTATAGATAACGGTGAACATGGCGAAACAGGCGGTCAGCCCGGCCATACCTCGAAGCGCACCAAACTTGCAACCTTGGCCGCAGGGGCCGGGATAGCATCGGTAATGACGGTTTCCAAGCCAGACGAATTGCCAGCCGCGCGCGACTTTCTTGCCGATGCGATCTGCCCGAAGTTCCTTTGGGTGCGTGTTATGGCGGGGCCACCTGCTGATTACAAGCGCAACTGGGACTTGATCGACTGTCGATTGCGGTTCCGGCGTGCGAACGTTGCCGCCAACTAAACTTTCTCTCAGCAGTCCGCATCTCTATTCGTCGTTTCCGGCATTTCGACGCCCAGTTTTGACGCCACCTCTTCCAGCCGTTTCCACGTGCCCTCCGGCACGGGTATGCCGCCCGCACGGCGTCTCTCCAGAACTAGGTCGCCGCGCTCGCCAGGGACCAAGATCTCTTGGTCATTCTCGGCACGCGGTAGTGACTTGATTGCTTCGGTTAGTCGGTCGACCTCGTGGATATATTTACCGATGTCACTGAATTGCGAGATATCGATGGCTATCACCAGTCCATTTTGCATGTGTCGCCCACCTTCTGGCGCGTCTTCGAGAAACGGCGCAATCAGTGGATTGGCAACTATTAGGCTAGTAATGCATTCGAACATCAGCGCTAGCCCACCACCCTTGTGACCGCCGAGTGCAGTGGGGATGGTGGCTGCGTTTGGATCGGTGGTGGGTCTGCCGTTTGCGTCTATGGCCCACCCTTCGCCCAGCATGGAGCCTGTATCGCGGGCCAGCTGAATTTTACCCATCGATTGGGTAGCGGTTGCCATGTCCAGCATCAAAGGGGCGTGGCTCGCACCCGGGACTGAAATTGCGATCGGACTCGTAGCCAGCCCAGCGGTGCGCGCGCCCGGATATGCCATATTGGGACGCGACGTGTTGACTGCGATACCTGCCATGCCCTCCCCAGCAATTTCCAATGTGAAATAACCAATGGCACCCATATGGGTCGCGTGCCGGATTAGGCATAGGCCCAGCCCGGCTTCTTTTGCCTTGTCGATTGCAATTGCCGTGGCTTTTGCGAGTGCTACCTGACCCAATGCACGGTCTGCTTCCAGCACCGTTGCAGCGGGCAGGTCGGTTATTTTCCGTATGGATGGTTTCGGATTGCTAATTCCGGAATCAATCCGAGCCAGATAGCCGGGTATTCGCAAAACGCCATGGGAATCGACGCCGCGCAGGTTCGACCAAACCAGCACTTTCGCGATTAGCACGGCGTCTTCTTTCGGTACACCGGCCGCTGAAAACAGTTTGCGGACAAAGCCCGAGAGAGCCAGTTCGGAAACGCTGCGAGAGATGTTTTCCATAGGTGACACTTATCAACCCCATGGTTTCCGGTCCAGCATTGCCGCCTTCACGCTGTCCGGCGTATAACAGTTGAAACGTTTCGGAGGCTGGTGTGGAAGAAAAAGTTACATTCAAATCAAGCGATCTGAACCTGTCGGGCGTGGTGCACCGTCCTGATGATATGGCCGCTGGTGAACGACGACCGGCAGTTTTGATATTGCACGGCTTTGGCAGCCGCAAAGACGCTGGAAACGTTACCGGTCCAACCAATATGTTCATGAACTGGGGATACGTAGTTCTCCGCTTCGATATGCGCGGCTGTGGCGACAGCGACGGCTTGTTCGGCCACCTTCTTTGCCTCGATCAGGTTGATGATACGCGTGCTGCGATCGACTTTATGCAATCACGACCTGAGGTCGATCCCGACCGAATTGCCGTCGTTGGGTCTAGCTTCGGCGCCGCTGTGGCTGTCTATTCTGGAGGTGTCGACAAGCGTGTTGCGGCCGTCATTTCTTCCGGCGGTTGGGGGAATGGCGAGCGTAAATTTCGGGGCCAACATCCGGGCGAAGAAGCTTGGCGAAAATTCACCAGCATGTTGGAGCGAGGCCGCAAACACCGTGAGGAAAATGGTGAGCCGCTTTTTGTCGACCGCTATGAAATCGTGCCTATTCCAGAACACCTGCGAGCGAATATGCCGTCCGGATCGGTTCAACAATTCACCGCAGATACTGCGATCGGCATGATGGATTTTACTGCCGAGGACGTGATCGGGAAAATCGCACCGCGGCCCGTTCTTTTGCTGCATAGTTCGGTGGATTCGGTAACGCCGACAGAGCAGTCGGTAGAGATGTTTAAGAGGGCCGGACAACCCACCGATCTGCATTTGACCGCCGATACTGATCATTTCATGATGGCGGAGTCGAACACGAGGGTGATTAATATTATCAAGGACTGGCTATCTAAATATTTTCCGGTCACTGTGACAACGGATGCCTGACGGCACAATAAAGGTTGCGGATAAGGCTTTGGCGGAAGCCGAACTCGTCGACAAAGCCAAGCGCCTTGCGCCTCAGTTGGCAGACCGCGCCCGTCAAGCTGAGCTTGATCGACGTATTTCCGACCGAACCAATACCGATTTACGCGATGCGGGTTTTTACCGAGCATTACAGCCTGCAAGATATGGTGGCTTTGAGTTAGATTATGGAGCTCAGACGGCGTTCTCTCGAGAACTGGGACGGGTCTGCGCCTCTAGCGCTTGGGTGGCCGGCATCCTTGCTTGCCACGGTTGGATCGGGGGGATGTTCCCCGATGAGGCGCAAGGCGAGATTTGGTCCGATGACGTCGATGCTACGATCGCGACATCCTTCCTTCCCGTTGGGGTGGAGGTAGAACGTCGGGGAGACGGTATCAGGATTAGTGGCCGGTGGAGGTTTTCGAGCGGGGTGGATTACTGCAGTTGGGCGATCCTGCTGGTGATAGTTCCGCCCAAAGGGGGGCAGGGTAACCCGGATCCGGTGTTCGCACTTGTCGATCTGACTAAATGCAAAATCGAAGATACCTGGAACAGTGCCGGCCTAACGGCGACTGGCAGTAACGATATCGTAGTTGACCGGGCGGATGTTCCGTCACATCGGATTATGCGGGTCATCGATATGCGTGGCGAAGAAACACCTGGCTTCACCGCCAATAACAGTTATCTTTATCGTTTACCGCTTTTTGCTGTTTTTCCCTTCAACATTATTGGCCCGGCGCTCGGGGCTGCTCGCGGCGCGCTGGACGCCGTAATAGATGACTTGACCAACCGCCGATCAGTGACCGGTGCTGATCTCTCCCGCTCGGCGACAGTTCACCAACGGGTCGGCCGGGCCGCGGCTCTGCTGGATTCGGCGGACGCGGTTATCGGCCAGCTTCGCAAGGAAATTGTTTCAAAGGGTAAGGCGGGAGATCAGTTCTCGATGCCCGATCGCGCTCGTTATCGCCTCAACCTTGGTCATGTTGCGAGGACCTGCTGCGACGCTGTTGACGAGTTATTGCCGCTTACTGGCGGCCGGGGACTGGAATCATCACATCCGATGCAGCGCGCCTGGCGGGATGTCCATGCTGTCGCCCAACATATCGGGCTAGTGTGGGACCTTCAGACCGGGCTATATGGTAGCGTCCTGCTCGGTCATGAATGCCCCGACCCGAAGCTTTAGCTCCCGACGCTTATTCTGAATTCACCTATCTGTTCGCATAGAAAGTGAAGTTCGTCGCCGGTTTTTACTTCGCTAACGCCCTCAGGTGATCCCGTGTACATCACGTCGCCGGGATACAGCGTGTAGTATTCCGATGCGTATTCGATCAGTTCCCGCATGCTTAGGACCTGATCTTTGGTGTTTGCGTCTTGCTTTACTTCACCGTTGACTGAACCTTGAAATGACACGTCGTCCGGATTTTCGATTTCGTCTGCGGTCACGAACCACGGGCCGAGGACGGCATAGCCGTCACAGGATTTTCGGGCGCTGCGGTCTTCCGGACCGCGCACCGTCATGTCGAGGCCGAGTGTATACCCCGCGATTACGTCTAGCGCGTCCTCTTTTTTTACGCGGCTACATTCTTTTCCGATGACCATGGCGAACTCGAATTCGTGATCGTTGCGTCGGTCGGGAAATCTTATTGGGATAGTATCGCCTGCGCCAATCAGCGCCGTGTTGGATTTTAGGAAAATGCCGGCTTCTTTGATCTTTGTCGTCCGTTCGATGTGTCGGATGCCGGGATCGGCCTGTGCCTCGTCTATATGTGCCCTATAGTTTACTGGTGCAGCCATCAATTTTCCTGGACGCGAAATTGGTGGCAGCAATTTCACCGTTTCTAGGGCGATCGGATCCGCGTCAACGGCCATTTTTTCAAGCTCGAGGTGCCATTTGGGGAGGGCTGCTATAATTGCGTCCGATTTTGCATCGTAGGGGTGTGTTGCACGGATCTGCTCCTGCGCCGCGGTCACGTCGCGAATGGTTCCGTCAACCAGTATGCCGAGGCGGTCGTTGTCGAACCTACAGATTTTCATTTCTTACCCATCGTCTTGATCTATCTGATTGCCTTGCTCTTTTGTCGCGCATAATTCTAGGATTGGAAAGACGTCTCGGGAGAATAGGGAGAAGAAAATGAGCGATCCAATCGTGACCGGCCTTCGAAGCGCCGAATTTCAGGTGCCTGATCTGAAAACGGCAACCAAGTTTTACGAACATAACTGGGGGTTGGAGGTGGCTGATGCCGATGCGGACAGTATTTACCTTAGGGGCACTGGAAGGGCACATCATGCGCTAGTATTGCGCGAAGGTGGTGAAAAAAAACTGCTGGCGGTCAATCTTGCTGCGGCCGATAAGGCCGCAGTGGACGGGCTTTACGAAAAAGCAAAAGGGTTCGGAGCGTCTGTGAAAGCGCCAGAAGAACTAACCGGACCTGCTGGCGGGTACGGCTTTATATTTCAAGACCTGAATGGCCGACCGTATCGAATTTCTTGCGGCATTTCCGACCATAAAGAAAAATTGGAAACAGCAGACCGGCCCGTAAAAATAAGCCACGTCGTCCTGAATTCGCCAGACAGGGAGGCGCAAAGCGATCAGTTCATAGATATTTTAGGCTTCAAGCTGACCGACCGAACGGGTTATATGGATTTCATACGCTGCAGCTCCGATCACCATGCGATTGCATACACAACTATAGATCGGCCAACGCTGAACCACGTCGCCTTTGAAATGCCAAGCCATGATGCGCTTATGTACGGTGCCGGGAGAATGAAGCAGACCGGGTATCCGACGGAATGGGGTGTCGGCCGACACGGGCCAGGTAACAATATCTTCGCTTATTTTGTCGATCCAAACGGGTACGTAATAGAATACACTGCTGAGGTGGAGCAGGTGGACGACCAATATAAGGTCGGCATGCCCGAAGACTGGGAACGGCCACCTGAACTGCAGGGTGATGCCTGGGGCTTCGCAGATGGCGCCTCCGACAGGATGCGCGCCCACACCACCTGATTTTGATCATTTTGGATAAAGTTGGGTTTATAAGGACGCTGAAATAATCGTCTGAAAACTTTTCAAATTTGATAATGCCGGACTGGACCTTTTAGTTGATTTCTTTACACTCCTTTCCGACAGGGCTGCGTTTGCCCAAACTGAATTGTATAAAATGTCAAACTGACCATAGGGAGGTCTAAATTATGACTACGATTAATAGAGGGACACGCCTTCTTGGCGCGGCCTTAGCCGGCGCGTTTGTGCTAAGTGCAAGTGCGGCGTCAGCCCAGACTGTTAAAATTGGTGTGCCTACTTTTCTGACAGGGGCGGGTGCCCCAGCTTTCGGGATACCCGGCAAGCAGGGTGTGGAGCTTATTGTCAGAGGTATTAATAATGGAGAGCTGCCTGCTCCCTACAACACGAAAGGTCTTGCGGGTCGTCAGATTGAAGCTCTCATCTATGATGAAGCGGGTGGAGGCACTAAACAGGTTACCGAGCTCAGAAATAAGAAGCAAAAAGATAAAGTAGACGCAATTATCGGGCAAATTTCATCGGGAACCTGCGCGGCAACCACGAAGGTGTCGGAAGAAATTAAAGTTCTGACGATTCAAACCGTTTGCGGAACACCGCGGATCTTTGAAGACATTAACCCTAATCCTAAGTACGTTTTTAGGACTATGAACCACGGGACGGCCAATAACGTCTCTGCCGCCCATTACATTGTGTCAAAACACAAGGATAAAGTCGGAAAAGGGTTTACTGGAATTAACCAGAATTATGCTTGGGGACAAGACTCATGGCGTGATTTTAGCTTAGCGATGCAGGCCTTAATGCCGGGAGTAAAGGGTTCCAAGAAGAACCAAATGCCCAAAATTTTCGCTGGGCAGTATGGCAGTGAAATCTCTGCGCTGTCGCGGTCAAAAGAAGGTCTAGTCCACTCGAGTTTTTGGGGTGGTGATCTTGAGGCCTTCATTGGTCAGGCTGGAGCTCGGGGCCTTTTCAAGAGAAAGCTGTTTGTTTTTACCGTTGGCGAAACAGTTGCGTATCGCCTTGGGAAAAAGTTTCCAGAAGGCATAATCGTGGGAACCCGCGGGCCATACGGTATGTATGTAGTAGACGATCCGTCCCCGCTAAATCAGTGGTTCCAGAAGGAATTTCGTAAGGCTTATGGTATGCCGCCAGCGCAGCCATCCTACCAATACGCACAGGGCTTCTTGGCAGCAAAATATGCATACGACAAGGCGGCCAAAGCTGCTGGTAAATTCCCAAGCACAGAACAGGTTATTGCTGCTCTGACCGGGGCAACGTTCCCGACGTTCGTTGGAAACGTGCGAATGGCTCTTGGTAAAGGTCATCAGGGCATTACAGATGACATGTGGGGCGTTACTACCTGGGATAAAGACCGCAAAGAAATGGTCGTAAAAGACGTCGTAAAATTCTCCCCCGAGTGTGTTATGCCCCCCGCTGGTGTAAAAGGAGTTGACTGGATCAAGGGTGGTATGAAGGGCGCTAAGTGCTAAGTAGGCACTAAGGGCGTAGACAATAATTTGTAACACCGGGGGGCGGCTCGCCGTCCCCCGGCTTTGTATGGGAAGATAAAGCGCCCAAAAAAGAGCGCGTATAATTTTGTTTGGGGAGGCTGAAATTGGATTTTGAGCTTTTAATAGTCATCCTTATAGATGGCTTGGTTTATTCCTCTTACCTTTTTCTGGTAGCCGTTGGTTTGACGGTTATTTTTGGTGTTCAAAAGGTCCTAAACGTCACTCACGGTGCCTTTTATGCATTTGGTGCATACCTAACGGCTTTTCTAATAGGTCTAGCGGCGAACGGCGGTTGGCCGGACTCCGGCGGCTTCTTAATTATTTTGGTTAGCGCTATTTTTCTCGGGATCGTCCTCGGTATCATTATCGAGAGGGGACTTCTGAAATTTCTCTACGACAGAGACGAGCACATCGTGGTTCTCGCTACCTTTGCCGCATTTCTCGTTTTAGAGGACGCAATACTACTTATTTGGGGTACTGATCCCTACCTTGCTTTTCAGCCGCTAGCATTGCTTGGTAATAGCGAGATCGCTGGGCTGATCTTTGACAACTACGCACTTACAATGATCGCCCTATCATTCGTCATTGCATTCATACTTTGGTACGGCCTTAACAGAACACAGTTTGGCCGAGTTCTTCTCGCGGTCATATTTGATCGTGAAGTCAGCATGGCTATGGGCATAAACGTAACGAAGGTGTTTTTAATCACTTTTATCATCGGAACATTTCTTGGTGCATTGGGGGGCGCTTACCACGCCCCAATAATCTCAGTTCAGCCGGGTATTGGCGTAGAAGTAATTGTGCTCGCGTTTGCTGTGGTTGTTATAGGAGGTATGGGTTCTATCCCCGGGGCTCTTATCGGAGCAATCGTCGTGGGCATATCGAGGGCGGCGGCAGTGCATATGCTTCCAGAAGTTGAACTTTTTGTCATCTACTCAATCATGGCGCTTGTCTTGGTGTTCCGACCGGAGGGTCTTTTTGCTCCGATTAAGGCGAGGAAAATATGACCCGTTTATTCGATAAAACTTTTTGGGGCCTCACCATTGGGCTAGTAGCGTTATTCGTGCTCAACTTCTTTCTTGAAGAGTGGATGCGGACGATTGGTTTGCAGACCCTATCAAGAGGATTGGTCGCAATTGGTCTGCTGATCCTCTGGCGCGCCGGTCTCGTGTCATTCGGGCACGCTCTGTTTTTTGGTTTCGGTGCTTATACTGTCGCAATGCTTCAGATAGTAGGGGTGAGAGACATATTCCTGCTGATGATAGGTGGTATTTTTACAGCTGGCATGCTGGCGTTTGTTCTCGGGTTTTTACTTAGACAATACCGGGCTATCTTTTTTGCGCTGTTGAATATGGCTTTCTCAATGATCCTTTACGGCGTGTTGGCCAAAGTTGAATCCCTCGGTTCTACTGATGGAATTGGGATCGAACAGGTGACTTTTCTTGGTATAAACCCCGGCGACGATAACTATCGTTTTGTATTCTACATCTTTGCCATAGTTTTCGCATACGTTTCAGCAGTCGCTGCTCATTGGTACTTGAAATCGACCTTGGGTATGATGACGATGGCAGTTCGCGAAAATGAAATCCGGGTTGAATACCTTGGGTATTCCTCTGAAAAAGCGATCCATTCAAAATATATTATTTCAGGTTTGTTAGCCGGCGCCGGCGGAGTAATAATGGCTGTGACAGTAGGACATGTAGATCCCGACTCTATGGTCTATTGGCCAGTCTCGGGTGACTTTGTGTTTATAACCATTTTAGCCGGGACCGGTAATGTCAGTGCGACGTTTATCGGAGCCTTAGTCTATGAGTTGCTTCGGACTTATGCCTTTGAATTTGCTCCAGAAATTTGGCAGTTAATTCTTGGGGGGTCGTTATTGCTTATCATAATGTTCCTGCCAGATGGCCTTTGGTCTATCCGCAGTGAGTGGCGTCACAAAAGAGCTTTGCGTGCCGCAAACCGCGCCCAAGCCTCGTCAGAGGAGTGAGATTATGACAACGGTACTCAAGGTGCAGGATCTAGAAAAGAACTTCGGTGGAGTTATCGCGGCTCGAAATATTAACGTGGAGGTTAACGAGGGTGAGACCATTGGCATTATTGGTGCCAATGGTGCGGGAAAAACAACATTTGTAAACATGGTCACCGGGTATTTACCGCCATCATCTGGTGAGGTTGAGTTTCTCGGGCAAAGCTTGATCGGTTTTAAGCCCCGCGAAGTTACAAAACTCGGGCTTTGCCGGTCATTCCAAGTGCCGCAGGTGTTCCTTTCAGAAACGGTCTTTGACAACATGTTGGTTGCATACGGTATAGCTGAGCAGACAGGTTTTAGTCTGTTTAGGCCGATCCACACTGATGACCGAGAGACGAGGGTGGATAATCAACTTGAGAGATATCAAATCTCCGATTATCGAGACACACCTGCGTCTGCATTACCACAGGGTGTTAGAAAACTTTTGGATATTGCGATGGCAACAGTTCGTAATCCCAAACTAGTAATGCTCGACGAACCCACAAGCGGCATAAGTGTCGAGGAAAAATTCGACCTTATGGACATTATAATGGAGGCTATGCGCCAGGAGGACACGACCGTCATGTTCATCGAACATGATATGGAGATAGTAGAACGTTTTGTAGACCGAGTTTGGGCATTTTATCAGGGCGAAATCATTTGCGACGCGCCGACGGCGGAAGCGATGGTCGACGAAAAAGTGCGCGAATTTGTGATAGGTCAAGAATATCATCCGGCACACCTCGAAGGGGACGCAAATGCTTAATATTCAAGGCATAGACGTCAATATTGGCGCGACGCCGATTTTGCGAGGTGTCACCCTTGAGGTTCCTTCAGGTACAATGTGCGGCCTTATCGGCCGTAATGGCGCAGGAAAAACCACCTTCATGCGGGCTGTAATGGGGGCACTTGAGGCCAAAGCCGGAGGTATTGAATTTGATGGAGAAAATCTTCGTGAGGCTCCTGCTCACCGTCGCGCCCATATTGGCATAGGTTTCATGCCGGAAGACAGGCGGCTGGTGCCGCAATTGACAGCCGAGGAAAATATTCTTCTACCGACTTGGACCACCAAGATGGAGGGTGCCGCGGACCGGCTGGCTTGGATCTATAAGTTAATGCCCGAGGTTGAGGAATTTCGCAGTCGGGGTGCGACAGAGCTTTCTGGCGGGCAGCAGAAGTTTGTAGCATTCGCCCGTGCACTGATGGTTGGCACCAAGTTGCTGATGCTGGACGAGCCCTCAGAGGGTATTGCGCCGGTCTTTGCACAACGGATGGTTGAAATCATGGCCAATCTGAAGGAGGAAGGGGAGTCCGTGCTGGTCGCCGAATCAAACGACAAGCATATCAACAGCCTTCTCGACAAAACCTTCGTCATCGAGCGTGGGTCAATTATTAACGGGTGACGGTAGTTCCTCTTTCGAAAACTCTGCTTCGTATATTGCGCCGCGGTATGTTTTGTCTGGAAACACATCTTATTCTATTCAGTACCGCATCGTGTTTGATCCTACGTAAGGTCCTCCGTAGAGCTCAACCGACTAGCGGTTTTACATTATTATGGATGTGGTCCCGGAAGATCTAAAAAGCGCCTGGGGCCGGTTGGTGTTCCAGTAATCAGTCCTTTTTGCTTGGCAGTTAACCCCGAGATAGCCCCTGTATTTGGCCACAGTGGGGCGAGGGCGGGCAAACACTTATATGATTAGGTCGGGACCTAGGGAGGGATTTTCTGGATATCGCACTTACTTCTGTTGTTATGGCCGCACTTCTCCTTGCGGGTGCTGTAAAGGGCATTATTGGTCTGGGGTTGCCCCTCACGGCCATATCAGTCATGGGCGCTTTTACCGATCTGCGCACCGCTATTGCGTTTATTGCAATCCCGGTCGTTGCAACCAACCTCTATCAGGCCTTTGAGGGCGGTCGTGCTGGAGAAATGTTTAGTAGGTATTGGCGGATAAATTTTTATTCCGTGATTGGCACTGTTGTCGGGGCGCAGATATTATTCTTGGTTGACCCGCGGATTCTGACAACCATCCTAGGTGTCGTAGTTGTGATCTATGTTCTTTTAAATATCACTCGTTTTCAAATTCGTATTACCGACCGCACCAACCCATGGGCAGTGCCACCACTCGGTTTGCTGTCCGGCCTTTTAACCGGAACGACGGGATCCGTCGGTATTCCTATCGCGCTGTATCTACAGGCACTCGATATTGACAAAGAGAGCTTCCTCCGTGCTATTGCGCTAACATTTCTGATCAGCGCTTCGTTTCTGGTCATAGCGCTTGCTGAAAAAGGCGCATTCACGCAGGAAAATCTGTTTATCTCCGCATTAAGCCTCATACCAGCGTTTGCTGGTATGGCCATCGGACAAAGATTTCGGGGCCGACTGTCCGAAGAACGCTTCCGAAAATTCGTATATCTGTTCCTGCTAATTGCGGCGGCAAATCTGATGCGGAAAGGTCTGTTTTAGCTTCTGGCCTCGCGGCCAGGCAGCCGTCGTGCGCAACGGCCATCGCACCATCTATTTTATATATGGATATGTCTACGCGGAAACTATGTCCCTATTCAGTTTAATTTGTTTAAAAATTTAGTGTGGGAGGGCCGAAGCCTGGTACAGACAGGTAATTTTCAATTATTGATGGTTGTTCATCTCAATCGGCGGAGTTAGTGGCATGTTTCATGCTATCATGGGGTTTTCCTGAAAGGTATTTCATGACTGCCGTCCCGGCAACAATCACTGCCATTTACGCCGCCATTCCCTCGCCTGTGCGAGGCGTTTTATTTATGATGATATCTGCGATTGGTGTTGTGGCCATGAACGTTTCGATCCGGAACATCGCCGATGATATTCATCCCTTCGTGATAGCCCTTTTCCGGCACTCCATCGGTGTATGCCTTTTGGCGCCATTGATTCTGCGGCGCGATCATAACCCTTTTCGGACAGGTCACCTTCCACTGCACGGGTTACGGGCTCTATTCAACGTGATCGCGATGCTGGCTTACTTCGTGGCCCTGACAATGGAGCCGTTGGCCAAGGTAGTTGCGCTTACATTCACCGCACCTCTTCTCGCTACCGTCGGAGCGGTATTGATCCTTCGGGAAAAAGTCAGTCGGCACCGGTATGGAGCGTTAGCTATTGGCCTCGCCGGTGCGCTTATTATCCTGCGGCCGTGGGCCGTTGAAATCAGCACCGGCTCACTCCTGTTGTTGTTATCGTCCAGTACTTGGGCTATGGCGTTGGTTGTGATCAAAGTGCTCTCGCGGCACGACAATCCGGTGACCATCGCTCTTTATGCGTCACTTCTTCAGGTCCCATTCTGTTTGGTTGCTGCCTCGTTCTTCTGGCAATGGCCGACACCATATCAGTGGTTCATTATCTTCCTGATAGCTATCTTCGGCAGCACGACCCAGATCTGTCTAGCTCAGGCGTTTCGCGAGGCTGACGCCACTGTCGTTCTGCCAGCCGATTTCACTAAACTGGTGTTTGCCGGGTTGGCAGGATGGCTATTTTTCTCCGAACTACCGGAAATCTGGATCTGGATCGGCGGCACAATAGTTTTCAGTGGGGTTTTCTTGAACACCTGGTTTGAGAAGCGAGCCCGGGACTCCAGCGGTCTTGCACAAGTACAGGAAGTTTCGCAGACTCCGCCAAACAGCAATGAAAGACCGCCATGAAAGAAATCGTGTGGGGAAATTTTAGCCAGGAGGAGTTGGACCGAAATTACGATCAGTCATCCCTGGTGCCAAATGTCAGCGAACTTATGGAACAGAACGCCATAGATAGTGCCAAAATTAGGGAAGAACTCGAGGTGATTGCCGACGTTTCTTATGGACCGACGGTTTTGGAGCGCCTTGATATATTTCCGGCATCGCAGAGGGGTGGGCCGGTCGCGATTTATCATCACGGTGGCGCCTGGACACGATCTGACAAGGATCAGTGTTCATATGCAGCTCCCAGTTTGGTCGCGGCGGGGGTCAACGTCCTAGTGCTCGATTTTGCTTTAGCTCCGGCAGTGTCGCTGGATGAAATTGTGCGGCAGAACCGCGCCGCAATTTCTTGGGCATGGTACAACGCAGATGAATATGGTTGGGATAGAGACAGAATTCATAGTATTGGCCATTCATCGGGCGGGCATATCTGTGGCATGATGCAGATTACGAACTGGGAAGATCTCTATGGTTTACCCGCGGATATCATAAAAAGTGCCGCTCCATGTAGTGGAATGTATGAACTGGAACCGGTGCAACTTAGCCACCGCAACAGCTATCTTGACCTAACAGGCCAAGCCGCGGTGCGTAACAGTTCGATCCGCCATATTCCGGCCTACGGGCCGCCAATGACGATGGCGTGGGGTACTGGCGAACTAGAAGAGTTTCAGCGCCAGAGCAGAGAGTTCGCAGTGGCTTGGGAAGCTGCCGGCCACGAGGTCGAAATCTTTATCTTGGAGGATCTGAACCATTTTGAGGTGGGCCGGGAAATGTTCAATCCAGATCAACCAGTGTTTCAGAACATTCTGAAAAATATTGGTGTTTAGACGAGACTAATCGAAGTCTGTTATAGATATAAAAATGAGCGTAGCCACGGAGGAGAGAGAAATGGACGGAGCCGGACCGGGCGCTGCCTATCAGGCAATCACCGTGATGCCCTATTCCCCGACTATCGGGGCTGAAGTTGGCAATGTCGATCTGACACGGCCGCTTCTCGATCTGGAACTCTTGGAAATTCGACGCGCATTCACTGAACATATGGTTCTTTTCTTCCGAGATCAGGAAATCAGTTTTGATGATCATGCGCGGTTTGGAGAATATTTTGGTTCCCTCGGTCAGCACGTTGGTAAAAAGACCAACAGTCAGGCTACCGATGATCTGCGGGTCCGTAAGTTCCATGCAGACGGGGATACCCCCCGGGTGTCCGGGAATGTCTGGCATACCGACCAATCCTGTGCGCCGGTTCCGCCGCTTGCCAGTGTGCTTTACTTGCACACCCTTCCACCAAATGGTGGTGGCGATACTGGATTTGCCAGCATGTATGCCGCCTACGATGCGCTGTCCGATAACATGAAGGACTATCTGGATGGATTAACGGCCCACCATGACGGAACTCTGCAGTTCGGCGCTGGCACCCCGGAAGCTGATCACCCGGTTGTCGTTCGTCATCCGGAAAGCGGGAGAAAACTCCTATACGTTAATGAAGCCTTCACCTCTTATATAAACGGTGTATCGCGTGAGGAGAGTAAAGCGATCCTAGAATTTCTCTACGATCACCAGAAAAGACCAGAATGGAGTACCCGGTTTCGATGGGAGCCACATTCTATTGCTTTTTGGGACAACCGCTGCGTCCATCACCGAGCAATTTCGGATTATCTGCCGCACGTTCGATCCGGTTACCGGATCCAGGTGGAAGGAACAGAACCTCCGCTTGCCGGCTGAGCCGAAACATTATTTTCTATATTTTATAGACCGACCGCGCCAATAACGATCCGAAATTGATCTGTCGGCAGAAGTCACAGATAGGTCGTCAATTTACCTCCAATGTACCCGGGTTGGTTTGATGCCCTTACTGCTGTCCATAAATAATTAGCCGGTAAAAAAACAATTTTTCCTAATTTCGGCGTGGTAAAATTACATGGCGGTGTTGTTTTTAAGACGGATTACGATCTAAAAAATTAAAGGCGCTATTTTAGTTGTCTCTGCCGTAGCGATGTAATCCCGCACCGTTAGCCTTCAACCAGTCGCGAGCCTGTCCTACATCCGGACATAGCGTACTCACCAGTGTCCAGAAACGTTCGCTGTGATTGAGTTCACGGAGGTGGGCAACCTCGTGGGCGATAACGTATTTCAGCACGTGCTGGGGCGCCATTACCAGCCGCCATGAGAAATTTAGGTTCCCGGCACGTGAGCAACTGCCCCACCGAGAGCGTGTGTCACGGATGGAAATCCGTGCGGGTTTGCGGCCTATTTTTCCGCCCATTTCTTCGGCACGGGGTCTTATCTCGTCCAGAGCCCTGCCACGAACCCATCTTCGGACGCGGCCAGGAAGCGTATCTTCTCGCCCACCGACTAGAAGTTCATCATTCGCTAGTCTCGGGACGGCGGTGCAGCTGTTGGTTCGCCGGATTGTGACATGCCTGCCCAGAAGCGGAAAAACTGCACCATCGGCAAACGGAGCGGCGGGGCCAATCCGCGCCAACTGCTTTGTAACCCATCCTGCCTGAGTCGCGGCGAACCGAAGACCTTCGCGCACCGTCGCGCCGGGCGGAAGAACAATTTCGACTTTTCCGTCATAAACGCCCACATGCAGTAAAATTCTCCGGGCGCGCTGGCTACTGCGGACGTGAAGCTGGATTTCCTGACCGTCTTCCAGAGAGAGAAAGTCAGATGCTTCGGTCAAATTTCCACCCCTGGCTTTAGCTGGTACATTCGCAGAACGCAAAGGCTGCCGGCCAGCGGGACGACCGCGCCGAGTGCGAATACCCAGCTGAGGGCATATTCTACAGTCGCGGGTTCGGTTCCGCCCGCAAGACCGGCCCCATTGGCAACAAGGCCCGCGATTGCCGCCCCGTAAGCTATACCGATCGACCTCATCGCCGGAGCGGCGGACGCTGTGATCCGGGATTCCGCTTCCCCGGCGGCGGCCAGAGCCCAAGAGATGGAATGTACATTTGTCATCCCAACGCCAATCCCGGCCACGGTAACAAATCCTGTTAATACCCAGATCGAAGTCTCTCCGAGAGTGATCGCAATGCCAAGAATGCTCAATGAGGTAAACATCAGCCCGCTCGCGCAGGCGATACGGGTCCAGCGGTCGCTCCATCCTGCAGTAACAAGGGAGCCGACCGTCCAGGCGATCGAAAAGACTGTCAGCACGTAACCAATCCATAGAGGATCGAGACCATATATCTGCCGCAACGCCAGTGGCATAAAAATTGTCATTGGCGTGTAGGCGGCCGACAACAAGAGAAACACCCAATAAGCGGTGCCCACCGGGGCGAACAGCGAAAGTACGTGTCGTGGAAAGAGGTTTTCTTCCACCCGGTCGAGACGCAGTGTGAATATCAGACACATTACCCCAGCGGCGATCAGTGAGCCACGAGATACGAAATCGTTAAACTGTCCGGACGCACCCACTAGAACAACCGAAGTACCGAGGAGTAGCAACCGCCGATAGGGCAGCCGCCGCTTTTCGCCACGCTCGCTCTCGGGTACGACTTTCCATGCAGCGAGAACGAACAACATCGTCAATACACTGGTGGTGAGAAACGCTCCCCGCCACATCCCGAAATTGCCCCAGACGCCGCCGATCAAGGGTCCGACTACCGCCGCGACACTCCATGTAGTCGTGATGGTCGCTAAAACGCGGGTGCGCAGCCGTCCCGTGTATAGATCGTTTACAAGGGTCATTGACTGCGACATCATCAAGCCACCGCCGATACCTTCGACGGTGCGGAAAGTCAGCAGCAGTGCCATGTTGGGTGCCGCCGAACAGCCCAGTGCGCCGACGAGAAAAATTAACCCTGCCGCGACATAGCCTTTCCGGCGTCCTAGCATTGCGCGAACGTACTGCCCGCTCGCCGCCCCCATAACGGTCCCTACCATATAGAGCATTGTGGTCCAGGCGTAGAATTCCACGCCACCGATTTCGGCGACTACCGCCGGCATGACGGTAGTTATGACGAATATGTCGATAGCGTGGACGCCGATGCCGATATTGAGCAGTATCGTGTAAACACCGAGGATGCCGCGGAACATGTCCACCCAGCCGGTGCCCCCATCCGGGCGCGCTTCGTCAGTCGTTGTCATGCTACCAGTCTAGGCGGGTTGGAACAGAATCCCTAGTAAGGCGGCGTCGCATCGTTTAATCAGGGCGAGATATTAACCAACCGTTTAAATGTTCTCCTGTTAGCTCGGCGTCATACCCCTCTACCGACCCCATAAAAGGCCATGTCGATGATGGTACAACTTTTCAGGGGTTCCGTGACCCGCCATCAACGCGTATCTAGTATGTCAATTACTGAACACCCATGCCGGAATGTGATTAAGAATGTCTGAAAGCCTGATTTTCGCGCTCGTGATTGCGCTAACGGTCTACATGTTCATGCGCCGTTTGCGGCTGTTAAAACAACAGAAAAAAAAGAAGGTAGAGGAAGAGGCACGTGGAGAGAAACCTCTGGAGGACCCGGGCAGCATGCCGCGGCTTGGAGCACCCGGCACAATCACTCGAGAACAGATCAGGCAATTAAAAAATAACGATTTTACGCCTGAGCGTCAGTGGAGTAAGGAAGAAGCGCAACTTATACTCGATACCGTCACCTATCTTCGTGCCGTCATATACGAGGCAACGGGCGAAGCTGGCGCACCGATAGAAGTACAGAATGACATTCTCAAATTCATTCTGACCGACCAAGTTCTGCGTGAGTACGTTTTGCAATGGGGTCTGAACCGGACCCGGGATGAGCACACTTCTCCGCAGCCTGTTCTCGAGCATGATGAATGTTATCAAAAAGTAGAAGCCGCGGTTCTGGAACGCTGGGAATCGTCTTGAGTAGAGCAGCTGACATAGCCGGCCCCGATAGAGATTTGAAAACTGACGCTTTCGATTTCGAACTTCCACCCGACCTCATAGCCACTAAGCCAGTTCGGCCACGGGACGCCGCACGGATGCTGGAAGTTTGCGATGGTTTTGTTGACAGGAGGGTTACTGACCTGCCTGACCTGCTGAGGCCAGAAGATGTTCTCGTCATAAATGACACCCGCGTGATACCTGCCCGTCTCAGAGGCACTCGTCGCGGCGCGAAGGTGCAACTGACGCTGCACAAAGCGAAAGCCGATGGACGATGGATGGCATTCTCTCGTCCAGCCCGAAAGCTCACACCGGGGGACGTTATCGATTTCGCGGACGGGTTTACGGCTCGGGTCGATAGTAAGGGTGAAAGGGGAGAGGTTTTGCTATCTTTTCCAGACACTAAGGAACTTTTCGCCGCGCTACAACGACACGGCGAAATGCCGCTTCCCCCCTATATTTTGCGTGAATCGGGTGCAACGGCGGAGGATGAAGAAGATTATCAGACAGTTTATGCGGTTCACGAAGGCGCGGTGGCCGCGCCGACGGCAGGCCTCCATTTTACCAAAAGTCTGATGGATACCATCCGAGATGCTGGTGTGGGGTTGGCAACCGTCACCCTTCATGTTGGCGCGGGTACATTTCTACCGGTCAATGTAGACCGTATTGCCGACCATCCGATGCACAGTGAATGGGGACGTATAGACGCGAAGACCGCTGAAGAGATTAATTTAGCCCGTGCTGCCGGTGGCAGAGCCATTGCCGTGGGAACGACTTCGCTCCGGCTAATTGAGAGCGCCGCTACTTTAGAAGGAGAGATACTCCCCTTCGACGCCGATACAGACATTTTTATTACGCCCGGCTATCAGTTCCGCGCGGTCGATGCCCTAATGACAAACTTTCACCTACCGCGTTCGACGTTGTTCATGTTGGTATCCGCCTTTGCCGGGTCCGAGCAAATAAAAAATGCCTACAGTCATGCGATCTCTGAGAAGTACCGGTTCTATTCCTATGGGGACTCTAGCTTTCTCCATCGGGCCGATCACAATGCCTAGTTTCGGTTATGCGGTCACCCATACCGACGGCCTAGCCCGTCGTGGACGTTTGACCACAGCACACGGCTCGGTCGAAACGCCCGTTTTCATGCCCGTCGGGACGGCTGCAACGGTAAAGGGAATGACATCAGAGGCTGTATACCGAACCGGAGCCCAAATCGTTTTGGCAAACACCTATCATCTGATGTTACGACCCGGCGCGGAGCGCCTTTCCGCGCTAGGTGGCTTACATAAATTTATGGACTGGGAGAAGCCTATCCTGACGGATTCAGGAGGATTTCAGGTGATGTCGTTGACGGAGCTGCGGAAGTTGGATGAGGAGGGTGTTGAGTTTCGCTCTCATATCGACGGCGTAAAATTTATGCTGACGCCGGAGCGTTCTATCGAGATCCAAAAACTGATCGATTCTACAATCACAATGGTATTGGATGAATGTACCGCTCACGGTGCGGACGCTTCTGCGGCGGCTGACTCCATGCAATTGTCGATGCGTTGGGCGGCGAGATGCCGAGATGCGTTTGCGGAAAAGCCAGGCTACGGCCTATTCGGTATTGTACAGGGTAGCATTTATCCGGATCTTCGTCGTGAATCCGCGGCGGCGCTGATCGATATCGGTTTCGACGGCTATGCGGTTGGCGGGTTGGCGGTTGGAGAAGGCCAGGACAAAATGTTCTCCGTACTGGACGTTACTGTGCCGGTCTTGCCAAATATTAAGCCTCGCTACCTGATGGGGGTGGGTACTCCATCCGACATCGTTGGTGCAGTTCAGCGTGGCGTAGACATGTTTGATTGCGTGCTTCCCACTCGGTCCGGTCGAACAGGCCAAGCTTTTACTAGGCGTGGGGTTTTAAATATCCGAAACGCCCGTCATGCCGATGACCCTCGGCCCGTTGATCCAGAGAGTAACTACCCGAGCGTAGGCAATGTCAGTCGGGCCTATTTGCACCATCTGTTCAAGGCGAGGGAGATGTTAGGACCGATCCTGCTTACTCTCCACAATCTACATTACTATCAGGAATTAATGGGCTGTATCAGGGCGGCAATAGAGGCCGGTGCAATGGATGAATTCGCCACGGCCTTCCATAGGGAACAGGCGGATGGCGACATTGAACAACTCTAGGGTGTCCGACCGCCTCGACCCTAAAACGGTCATCCGGAACCGTGCCCTAGCTCTCGGCTTCGATGTCGTCGGTTTTTCTGGGCCGGACAACGGAGATGCGGGCCTACATCTTAAGTCTTATATCGAGCGCGGGTTCTACGGCGATATGGGGTGGATGAAATCTACTGCGGATCGCCGTCGGTCGCCTCGCGCACTGTGGCCTGATGTGGAAAGCATTGTCGCCATTGGTGTTAATTACGGTCCTGCAGAGAATCCGATGACGTTGCAGAACTTTCCCGATCGGGGTGCCGTTTCTGTCTACGCGCGCGGCAGAGATTATCATGACATACTGAAAAAAAAACTTCGCAGCTTGGCTACAGAGATAGCTCAAAGTTGGAATTGCGAGGTAAAGTTGTTTGTGGATACGGCGCCAGTGATGGAAAAGCCGGTCGCGCAGGCAGCCGGCTTGGGTTGGCAGGGTAAGCATACTAACCTTGTATCACGAGAGTTTGGCTCTTGGCTGTTTCTTGGTGAGGTATTTACAACACTTGAACTGCCGCCGGATGCGCCCGGCGAAGACGGGTGCGGAGCCTGTCAGCGTTGTCTGGATGTCTGTCCCACTGGGGCATTTCCCGCTCCATATCAACTCAATGCAACGCGATGCATTTCCTATTTAACGATTGAACACAAGGGTCATATTCCCGTCGAGTTCCGCGCTGCTATTGGTAACCGAATTTACGGCTGCGACGATTGCCTTGCGGTATGTCCTTGGAATAAATTTGCTCGAGTAACGGGGCATCAAGAGTTGCAGTCATATGTCCATCTGACACGACCCCTGCTCCGAGACCTGATGTTTTTAGATGACGACGCCTTTCGGCAGGTGTTTTCCGGCTCGCCTATAAAGCGCCTTGGGCGAGACAGGTTCGTGCGAAATGTGCTGATTGCGGTGGGCAACAGTGCGGACAGGACTTTGCTGCCGGATACCGAGAGAAGTTTGTCTGATATGTCGCCACTGGTGAGAAGCATGGCGGTCTGGGCATTGTCAAGGCTGGCCACAATTTCTGAATTTATAGAATTTCGGGACAAACATGCCGGCGGGGAAAACGACGTCAATGTTATGGCGGAGTGGGATAATGGATTTTAAAATCATGTTTATTTGCGTATGGAACCTTCGGGTCAAATTTACTGAATAGTTATAGGCCCAGTGATGTCTCTCAAAATATTGAAATCAAATCGGCTGTCAGAGCTTGATCGACGGGTGTCGATTGCGCCAATGATGGACAGGACCGACCGCCATGAACGCTATTTTCTGCGCCTGATCTCGCCATCGGTTCTGTTGTATACCGAGATGACCACCACCGGAGCGATTATTCGTGGCGATCGAGAAAGATTCTTGAAATTTAATGACGCCGAACATCCTGTGGCATTACAGCTGGGAGGCGCGGATGCAGACGATCTTTCTCGCTGCGCTGAAATTGCCGCTGGATACGGCTATGACGAGATAAACCTCAACGTCGGTTGCCCGAGTGACCGAGTTCAAAACGCCCGCTTCGGCGCTTGCTTAATGAAGCAACCGGAAATAGTAGCCGCCGGTGTGAAGGCTATGTGCGGGGCGGTCGGGTTGCCGATCACCATCAAAACACGTATCGGTGTCGACGATCACGATTCTTGGGATGAACTTCTCCATTTCGTCGAAACTGTTGCCGAAGGAGGATGCGAAACATTCATCATTCATGCCCGGAAGGCTTGGCTTAAAGGCCTCAGTCCTCGGGAGAATCGCGAAATACCGCCACTCTCTTACGATACCGTTTACCGACTGAAACAACTCTATCCAGAGTTTTCAATTTCAATCAACGGCGGGATTAAAACCGTTGAAGAGATCAACTTACATCTGCAACATGTGGACGGGGTGATGATAGGCCGCGCGGCTTATGAGAACCCTTGGCTACTTGCTGATATTGAAAATGATTTGTTAGGTGGTGCCGCGCTTTCGGCCCGAGACGCCGTAATTGACCGGTATGCCGATTACATTGACCGGGAAATGGCGACAGGAGTGCCCTTTTATGCAATGGCGCGGCATGTGCTTGGACTTTATCTAGGTGTCCGTGGCGCCCGCCTATGGCGGCGTCACATCAGCGAAAAAGGCCCACGACCGGATGCCAGCAGTCAGATTCTCCGAGACGCTGTTGCTCACGTGCTGGCACCTGCCTAACAAACACATTTTACGATAACGGGCCGGTGGTCCGAAATTTTCTTTGATTTTGGGTAGTTATCTTAAAAATGGGGTAAGTTGTATTGTTCTATGACTTCAACGTCAGCAGCAAAGCGACCGGCCATAGTGATAAGAGGATTGCGCATATGGGTAGCTTTTAACACGCTTTTTCTGCCTTGACCCGGCTCCGGCGAACCGGCATTCAGGTCTACTCCAACTTTTATAGATAGAGCCGTCCATGACCGTCACCATCTATCATAATCCTCGATGTTCAAAATCGCGCGCAACGCTGTCTCTACTTCAGGAAAAAGGTATCTCGCCGGTGATCGTCGAATACCTTGAAACGCCGCCGTCCAGCACCGAACTGCGTGCAATTCTTGAAAGGCTTGGCATCGAGCCGCGCGATCTGATGCGGAGACAAGAAGAGCCCTATAAGATATTGAACCTTGCCGACAAGACACTGGATCGAGACACGCTTATACAGGCTATGATAGAAAATCCGATCTTGATAGAGCGCCCCGTGGTGTTGAATGGCGGGAAATGTGCCCTCGGCCGGCCACCGGAAAACGTGCTGAAGATCCTCTAGTTATGACGTATCCCCGAGGCATCTTGGTTGGTGTCATAGCGATGACGGTCATTGTCGTTGCGTCCAATGTGCTTGTCCAATATCCCATTAACGATTGGTTGACCTGGGGCGCATTTACCTACCCGGTGGCGTTTCTAGTGACCGACCTCACCAATCGAGTCCTTGGCCCGGCGGGCGCTCGGAAGGTCGTTTATGTCGGTTTTTCGATAGCCGTGATCCTTTCGGTTGTGTTTGCTACCCCCCGGATTGCATTTGCATCGGGCGCTGCTTTTCTGTTGGCGCACCTTCTCGATGTTCAGATTTTCGACCGCTTTCGAGAGAGTAATGTCTGGTGGACCGCGCCTCTGGTGTCGTCGACGGCTGCTTCTGCGGTTGATACAATCCTATTTTTCTCGATCGCGTTCGCGGGTGTGGGATTGCCTTGGGTAACCTGGGGAATAGGCGATTTTTGTGCCAAGATGTGCGTTGCGATCGTATTGTTGATACCCTTCCGGGTGCTTATGCGGGTGACCCGGCCGCAGGGAACGTGAACGAGGGGAGGAATTGAAAATGGCGGATGACGGAGAGAGAAGTGCCAAGGGGATTGGTGCTCGGGTTCTGCGAAAGGAAGACGCACGTCACCTTACCGGTAAGGGGAAGTTCACATCCGATTTTAAACGTCCAGGGCAGAAGGAGATGGCATTCGTACGTAGTTCTGTCGCACATGCACGGATAAAATCGATTAATAAACCCGCGGGCTTCGAAAATGCGGTCTTTACGGCCGACGACTTGTCAGATTTGAAACCGATGCGTGCCCCGTCTAAGCTTCCTGGCTACAAGGCATCTGATTACCCGTCTCTCGCTATTAACAAAGTTCGCTTTGCGGGGGAACCTGTTGCAGTTTGCGTTGCCGACAGCCGCGCCGAAGCCGAAGATATAGCCCAGTTGGTCAAGGTCGAGTACGACCTGCTGCCAGCGGTGACTGACATGTTGGCAGCTAAGGCCGCCGATGCGGCCCTGCTCCATGAGGAGTGGGAGAACAATATAGTCTTTGAAACATTCTCAGACGATGACTTCTCGAAAATCGCTGATGAAGCCACGGTCATCATTAAACGGGAGTACCGGATGAACCGTCAGGCGATGAACCCGATGGAAGGAAAAGCAGTCTTCGCTGAATGGGACGACCGGCAGGACCAGTTGATGGTTTGGACATCGACGCAGGTGCCGCATCTTATCCGCACAGGGCTGGCCGAGTTCCTTGATCTGGAACAGCGTCAGGTGCGGGTAATTGCGCCAGATGTCGGTGGCGGATTCGGGTGCAAAGCGCTGCTGCAGCCGGAAGAACTGATTGCCGGTTGGCTGGCCCGGAAACTCGAATGCCCTATCCGCTGGGTAGAGGACCGGCGGGAGCATCTGGTGACCGGCGCAAACTGCCGCGAACATCATTACTTTGTTACCTTGCACGCCACGCCGGACGGCCGCATGCTGGGACTTGACTGCGATGTAACGGTCGATGCAGGGGCGTATTCGGTTTATCCATTTACCAATGGGCTGGAAGGCGCTATGGCGCACGGCAATCTGCCGGGGCCTTATGATATAAAGGCTTATCGCTGTCGCACCCAGACTATGGTCACCAACAAGCCGGGGTTGATGCCCTATCGCGGCGTGGCGCGTCCCGGCGTTTGCTACGCGATGGAAATGACTATCGATGCGCTGGCTCGGGAAATTGGGATGGAGGCACATGAAATCCGTATGAAAAATATGGTGCCCGAGAGCGCCATGCCGTTCATGTCGATCGCTAATAAGCATTTCGATAGCGGAAACTATGCAAAAAGTGTGGAGATGGCGGCTGAGATGATCGGCCTTAAAGAAATCCGAGCTGCACAGACAGAAATGGATACTGAAGGCAGACTGACCGGCGTCGGAATGGGTTCCTATGTTGAACAAACCGCACACGGCACGTCGGTGTTTTCGAGTTGGGGTGTTGCCATGGTGCCAGGCTACGAGCAGGCGACCGTGCGCCTCACGCCGGATGGTGGACTAGAACTACGAATCGGCGTGCAGAGCCACGGCCAGGGTATGGAAACTTCGATGGCGCAAATGGCCTACGAGGTGCTAGGCATTGATCCGGAAAATGTAATGGTAACACACGGCGATACCGGGCTGACGCCTTATTCGACCGGGACATACGCCTCGCGCTCGATGGTTATGGCTGGCGGCGCGACCGCGCGGGCCTGTCGGGTATTGGCTGAGCGGATGGAAATCATCGGCGCGCATCTCTTGCAATGCGAACGAGCCGAGGCCAGCATCGTTGGCGGAAAGGTCGTCAGCGGCAAAGGTGAGGTATCCTTCGCCGAGATCGGTCGGGTCTGGTACCTCAACCCCGACGAACTGCCGGAAAACGTCGACCAGGGTGGTGTCGAAGTGACCATGGGTTATCGCCCGGAGCCCGACTCGGGCGCATTTACATACGCCAGCCATGCCTGCAAGGTTTCCGTGGATATAGAAACCGGCAAGGTGAAGGTTCTGGATTACGCAATAGTTGAGGATTGTGGCACCATGGTGAATCCAATGATCGTAGAGGGTCAGACCTATGGCGGTGCGACTCAGGGTATCGGTACTGCGCTGCTGGAAGAAAGCCCTTATGACGATATGGGAAACCCCGGCGCATCAACCTTTGCTGATTACATGATGCCTAGTGCCACCGACGCGCCGCAATACCGGATTGATCACATGGAAAGCCCGTCGCCGTTCACTGAGTATGGGATAAAGGGAATGGGCGAGGGTGGAACGATACCGACGCCTGCTGCGATCGGAAATGCAATAAACGATGCGCTGAAACAGATCGGCGCCGAGGTTGTGGAAACACCGTTCACGCCACGTCGGGTGCGAGCAGCGATTGCTGCGGCACAGACAAACCGATAAGGAGACGCGAAATGAAACCTGCAAAGTTTGAACATCAGCGTATGACGTCGGTGGATGATGCGGTAAAGGCATTGGGAGAGGCCGATAAAGAAATTCGGGTTCTTGGCGGCGGTCAGTCACTGGGACCGATGATGAATTTACGCCTTGCGCAGCCTGACGTCTTGCTTGATCTCAGTCGGGTCGACGGTCTGACCGATATCGAGGAAGACGGCAATAGGCTGAAAATCGGTTCCCGAGTGACCCATGCCCGGATCGAGGATGGCGAAGTTCCCGGAACCACAGGCGCCTACATGCAGTTTGTTGCATCGGGCATTTCGTATCGCTCCGTTCGCAACCGCGGTACCATAGGGGGGTCGGTTGCACACTCGGATCCCGCCGCTGACTGGCCCTCGGCGCTATTGGCTCTAGGCGGTCACGTGACAGCTGCAGGCCCTGAGGGGCTGCGGACGATTTCGCTCGACGGATTTACGGTAGGGCCGTTTTCTACCGGTCTTGGTTTTGACGAGGTATTAACCGGTTTTGAGCTCGCTGTTCTCGGACCAGGCGCGCGATGGGGCTACTACAAGGTGAACCGAAAACCAGGTGAGTTCGCAGATGCGATCGGAGCAATTACTGTAGGCGCGGAACCGCGTGCGGTATGCGGAGCGACGGAGTCTGCGCCGTTCCGAGTGCCAGAAATTGAGCAACGGCTATCTGCCGGTGCCGACGAGCTATCTGTTGTAGACGCGCGAAATATTCTCGAAGAGCACGATACTGGCTTTGACGATTACGAATTACAGATACATGCTGTCGCGCTGAGCCGTGCGGTAAAGAGGGCCTTCGAATGACAGAGTTATCGTTAAAAATAAACGGCGAGGACATTGCCGCTGATGTCGAACATCGCCTTTCATTAGCGGACTTCATCCGAGATCATCGGCGTCTAACGGGGACGCATCTGGGTTGCGAACACGGTGTGTGCGGCGCATGCACGGTTCTCATGGACGGCGAACCGGTTCGCTCTTGCATTACTCTTGCGGCTGTGGCGGATGGGACTGAAATCACTACCATCGAAGGCTTCGATGATGATGAACCCATGTCGGACCTGCGGCAGGCGTTTCATGAGAACCACGCCCTGCAATGCGGTTACTGTACACCCGGTATGCTAATAGCGGCGCGCGATATCGTTACCCGCCTGCCGGATGCCGAGGAGGACCGTGTCAGGCTTGAACTCGCTGGCAATCTCTGCAGGTGTACAGGATACGTCGGCATAGTGAAGGCGATTCTTTCGGTTCTGGATCAGGGCCGCGCCTAAGAGGCGGCATAATGGAGAGGTAACTCGGTAATGCCGGATGGAGCGATGGGTCAGGGCATCGGGGCCAGCGTACTGCGCAAGGAAGACAAGCGGTTTCTGAGGGGCCATGGTCGCTATGTCGCGGATATTGCGAGACCCCGCATGCTCGAAGCAGCGATCGCACGGAGTCCAGTCGCGCACGCGAATGGCCTTAAAGTTGTCAAACCGCCGGGCGATGAAGCGCGGGTGTTCATAGCGGATGACATGGCTGCAGACGGTGTCGAGCCGATCCATGTCGTTTCTAAGTTTCCCGGGCACAAGGCGTCGGATTATCCCCATCTTGCGACTGATAAGTTACGTTTTGTTGGCGAAGCGATTGCGGTCTGCCTAGCGGATAACCGTGCAGCCGCTGAGGACCTCGTTGCAAAGACCCAAATTTCGTTCGATCCGTTGCCGCCGGTGGTTGAGATGCTGGATGCTGTCGAAAATCCTCCCGCCTTGGTCTACGATGACTGGGGAGACAATGTAATTCTTGATTCTCGGTTCGAAGAGAATGTTGATGGAATTAATAGTGCGGCGGTCTCCGTGACCCGCTCGCTGCGGATGAACCGGCAAGCTGTTAACCCTCTGGAAGGTGCGGCGGTGCTGGCGGAATGGGATCCACGCGATGAACGTCTAGTGGTTCATAGCTCATCGCAGATACCCCATATTCTTAAAAATGCGCTCTGTGAGTGCTTGGGGCTTCGACAGAGCCAAGTCCACGTTATAGCGCCGGATGTCGGCGGAGGGTTTGGCTATAAATGTGTGTTAATCCCAGAGGAAATTTATATTCCCTGGGTTGCCATGCAGGTGAAGCGCCCAGTGCGTTGGATTCAGGATCGTCGCGAACATCTGGTGGCTGCGGCAAATGCTCGTGAGCACCACTACTCAGTTACGCTCCATGCTGATGCAGATGGAACCTTCATCGGCGTAGAGGCGGATATCGTTGTCGATTCGGGAGCCTATTCCGTCTATCCACATTCAAATATTCTTGAGTCGACCATGGCTGGACGCACGCTTCATGGGCCATACAAATTCTCGGCTTACAAGGTGAGGTCGCGGGCCGTGGCGACTAACAAACCGCCAATTGTACCGTATCGCGGTGTTGCCCGACCCGGCATATGCTTTGCAATGGAACTCGCGGTCGACGCAATGGCGCGTCAACTGGGACGCGAGCCCTACGATCTGAGGATGCAGAACCTCGTTCCCGGTGACGCTATGCCCTACAAAACCATCACAGGCGGTGAGTTTGACAGCGGTGATTACCCCGAAGCATTACGCCGTGCCGGTTCTCTTATAAATGTGGCTGCGGTCCGAGAAAGGCAGGCAAATCGCGAGGCCGACGGCTGCCTGATCGGCGTCGGGTTTGGGTGCTATATCGAAATGACGGCTTTACAAACCTCTGCGGCGGCGAGGGCGGGCCTTGCCGCCATTCCTGGATACGAGCAGGCGCATATCAGGCTAACGCCTGATGGTGGATTGGAGATAGGCGTCGGGGTCCAGAACCATGGACAAGGTATGGAAACGACACTCGCACAGGTCGCTTGCGAACGTTTAGGTGTCGACATCGACATGGTTGCGGTGCGTCACGGAGATACAGCGACCTCACCGTATTCGACAGGGACCTATGCATCACGCTCCCTGATCATGGCCGGGGGGGCTGTTGCGCGGACCTGCGATGTGCTCGGTGAAAATATTCGGCGCATAGGGGCACATCTGCTCCAATGCGAGTTTGATGACACCCGAATAGAGGCCGCCTCCGTTGTGGGGCCGTCCGGCAATGTGACGTTTGAGGAGGTCGCCCGCGTTTGGCATCGCAACCCGGAGGAGTTGCCGGCCGACATTGATCCAGCGGGTGTTGAAGTAACTTCAGGTTTCCGGCCAAAGCCCGACAACAGTCCGTTTTCTTATGCCACCCATGCCTGTATCGTTTCGGTCGACCCCGAACTAGGGCAGGTCGAAATACTGGATTACGTGATTTCGGAGGATTGCGGCACCATCGTCAATCCGATGGTCGTTGATGGTCAGATCATCGGTGGAGCCCTGCAGGGTGTTGGTACGGCGCTGCTTGAAGAGTCACGGTATGATGCGGATGGGCAGCCATTATCCTCTACATTTGCCGATTACACGATGCCGGGATCGACGCAGCTGCCGAAACTGCGTCTGGACCACCTCGTCACTCCCTCGCCGCTGACGGAGTACGGGGTGAAAGGACTAGGCGAGGGTGGGGCTATTCCGCCCCCCGCGGCGATTGCAAATGCTGTCAACGATGCACTGCGTGGATTTAATGTCGAAGTAACAGAGACCCCCATCACGCCGCGCCGCGTTCTGGCAACCATCGCAGGCGAATAAGCATACATGTCGGCATCCAACAATAATTTCGATTTTTTCCCTATTAACGGCGGGGCGGCTCCTTTCGAGGTTTTCACGTCGCAAACAGCTGTTTGTCATACGTTGATACCGACAAAATCTTATTGCTGCGGTATGATTTGTTAAAAATTAATTAGAGAACCCATAGAGATGAGTAGAGACCGCAAGATCAAACTGAACGCGTTTATGCGGCCGACGACCATTCACACAGGTAGCTGGCGTTGGCCCGGTGCATATGCAGATGCGAATTTCAATTTCCAACATATAAAAAGTTTCGCGCAGCGGCTCGAAGAAGCAAAGTTCGACAGCTTTTTTATGGCCGATCACTTGGCGGTTCTCAATATGCCGGTGGAAGCATTGCGTCGGTCAACAACACCAACCTCGTTTGAGCCTTTCACTCTGTTGTCCGCCCTGTCTATGGTCACAAAAAACCTTGGTTTAATGGCGACTGGTTCGACCACCTACGACGAGCCTTATCACATTGCGCGGCGCTTCGCCTCGCTAGATCATATAAGCGGCGGACGGGCAGGGTGGAATATTGTGACCACCTCCAACCCCGATGCGTCGAAAAATTTCGGCAAGGAAGATCACCTTGAGCATGCCGAGAGATATCGGCGTGCGCGGGAATTTTATGAGGTGGTTACAGGGCTCTGGGACAGCTGGGCCGAAGATGCCTTTGTCCGCGATCAGGAATCGGGTTTTTTCATGGATCCCGAGAAAATGCACGTCTTGGATCACAAGGGGGATTTTTTCAATGTTCGAGGGCCTCTAAATATTGCAAGGCCGGTACAGGGTTGGCCAGTTATAGTGCAGGCTGGGGGATCTGATGCGGGGCGCCAGCTCGCCGCCGAAACGGCAGAAGCGGTGTTTGCGGCTCAAAGTAGCCTTGAGGCCGGGCAGGCCTTCTATGCTGATGTAAAGGGTAGGATGAAGAAAATTGGACGTCGCCCCGATCAACTAAAAATCATGCCGGGGTGTTTGATCGTGGTCGGGGACACAATAGATGAAGCCAAGAAAAAACGCTCCAAGCTAGATAGCCTCGTGCACGAGGAAAGCGCAATTGCGTCGCTCTCTATCACCTTGGGCGTGGATGTGTCTAAATTCGATCCAGATGGACCGCTTCCGGATAATCTGGCGGAAAGCAATGCCACAAAATCGGGTCGTGATCGGGCAATCTTGCTGGCGGAGACGGAAGGGCTGAGCGTTCGTCAGTTGGCACAGAGGTTGGGCGGATATTCTGGGCTTGCCATGGTCGGAACGCCGGAATCTATTGCTGATGATATGGAGGAATGGCTCGAAACCCGTGGCAGTGACGGGTTTACCATCATGTTCCCTTACCTGCCGCAAGGGCTAGACGATGTTGTTGACCGGATTATCCCAGAAATTCAGCGCCGCGGGCTTTTCCGGACGGAGTACGAAGGAACGACCTTGCGAGACAATCTGGGCCTTTCGCGCCCCGAAAATCGATTTTTCACTAATCAACAGGCGGCAGAGTAAGATACTTCGACCCGCCTAGTAGATTTTCGGTGCAAAGCTGCTACATAAGAACTATACGATTCTAAATACAGGAGGCAGCGTGCCTGGCTTGACCGACCTAGATCCCGATGGGCTTCTCGAATATTCCGTGGTCTTCACTGACCGCTCCCTGAACCACATGTCGCAGACCTTTCAGGGTGTAATGACGGAGATTTCTTCAACTCTGAAGCGCGTTTATAACTCTCATTCCGTCGCACTCGTGCCTGGCGGCGGCACCTATGGCATGGAGTCTGTTGCACGACAATTCGGCAGTGGGCGCAAATGCCTCGTCATTCGTAATGGATGGTTTAGTTATCGCTGGTCGCAGATTTTCGAGGCTGGTGGTATTCCTTCGGAAGAAATAGTGCTCAAGGCGCGCTCTGTCGAGCAAGGTCGTCAGGCGGCTTTTGCGCCGCCACCCATTGAAGATGTCGTATCTGCGATTGAGACCGAGCAGCCAGATATAGTCTTCGCACCGCATGTCGAAACTTCTTCTGGCATGATTCTGCCTGACGATTACTTGCGTCGGGTCGCTGATGCCGTTCACAGCGTCGGCGGCCTTTTTATACTCGACTGCATTGCATCGGGTACGATTTGGATAGATATGGAGAATATAGGAATCGACGTGCTTATCAGCGCCCCCCAGAAGGGGTGGAGCGCATCGCCGTGTAGCGCGTTGGTTATGTTTGGAGAAACCGCCTACGAACGCATTGGTGATACTACAAGTTCAAGTTTTGCCGCTGACCTTAAGAAATGGCTTCAAATAATGGAAGCCTACGAGGCTGGCGGGCATGCTTATCATGCGACCATGCCGACCGACGCGATCGTGAAGTTCCATGCGTCGATGACTGAAACCGATGCGTATGGTTTCGATAAGGTCTGTGACGAGCAGCAGGAATTGGGCGATCGAGTCCGCGCTCTGATGGCGTCCCACGGTTTCAAGAGTCTGGCGGCATCCGGCTACGGCGCCCCCGGCGTCGTGGTCTGTTATACCGATGACCCTGATGTACAAAATGGAAGCAAGTTTGCCGCCGCCGGCCTACAGACAGCTGCTGGTGTACCGTTGATGTGTGACGAGCCCGATGATTTTCGCACCTTCCGCGTTGGCCTATTCGGTCTCGACAAACTTCACAATATCGAACGCACTGTCAGCAATCTTGATAGTGCACTTGCTGAAGTGACTGGCGGGACGAACGTCCGTTAGTTTCTCGTTAGAGGCGGCCGACGAGCTCTCGGATAATGTTCTATAACGTTGCCGCCATCTTTTGGCGTGTTTTTTGGTCAGGCATAGGTCCATCGCCGACAGCGAGTAAATCTGCCATATGCATCGGGTTTGACGTGCCCGGGATCGAGCAGGTAACGCCGGGATGAGAAATAACGTACTTGAGGCAGTATTGTGCCCATGTTGTGCACTCCAGCTCAGATGCAAGACCCGGCAGTGGACGTTGGGACAGCCGTGACAGAAGCCCGCCACCACCGAAGGGCAAGTTAATAAGTGTGGCGATGCCGTTGGCGTGGCAGAAAGGTAGGACGCTGTCTTCCGCAGCGGGTTCGTCAATAGAATAGCAAAATTGGACGAAGTCGACAGGCTTGTCGCGCACAGCTTTGATCAATTCGTCAAATGCCTGCGGCCGATAATGACTGTACCCGAGATACCGGATACGCCCCTCATTTTTCCATCCACGCATGGTGTCTAACTGGGTTTGCCAATCAACTAGGTTATGGACCTGCATCAAGTCGATGACATCCGTTCTGAACAAGCGGAAGGAGGCTTCCATCTCCGCGATTCCCTGGGGTCGGCCATGGGTCCAAACCTTGGTGGCGATGAAGGTTTCATCACGGCGCCCCAAATCAGCCAAAAGATCACCGACTACCTCTTCTGCTCGGCCATACATGGGTGACGAATCGATCACTGAGGCTTCGGCGTTGAGAAGCGTTTCGAGGATAGCGCGGCGGTCGTTCCGCTCAGACAAACCGGATCCGATGTCAAATCCGCGCCAGGTGCCAACGCCGACGGCGGCGATCTTCTCACCCGAGGAGGGTATGCTTCTTTTCAGCATTTTCCGGAAATTAGCCTATTTTCCGTTGGCATAAAAACCATCCGGCCCGTCGCTTATCCAGCCGGGCCGAGGGATTACCGTTATGGGTAGAAGATAAAACATTGGCTCGGTATTCTTAATTTTTTCGGCAAACATGGGTTTTTCGGTCGAATGAAAGAGAATGCTGACACCTAATTCCGAGAACCTTCGAAGCCGCTCCAAGCCATATCGATAGCCTGTTCTATGGCGATACCCTGTCTAAGCTCCTCGTAAAGCGGATCTCCGAGCAGTCGCCAAAGATCGCGGGTCAGGCGAGCCAGTGCGTCGAATGCATATCGGGTGTCGAGATGCCCGGGGTCGAATCCGTATTCATCTGCCCATTCTGTAACATCGTCGAATTCCTCGTACTCGGCTGCAACTGCACCGAGATAGCGGAGTGTGTCCTCAATTGCTGGCGGCCCCTCACCAATCGGACATGTGAAATGAAATTCCATTTCGTGGGTACGTCCTCGCAACGTGCATTTGTAATGATCGCAGGCGTCTGGAACCTCGGTGCGGTGAAGATCTGGGTTGTCGTCCGCCGACCCGGAGTTCAACGATAATTGCGCCCGCGCGACGTAGTTCTCAACATCCATTTCGATGGAACCTTTCTCGCTATTACGTCTTGAAGGTCTGCCACTGATAGCGCGCCACGTGAGCAGAAATAAAGACGGGTGTGAGGCTGGTCCAGAAATCGTCCCCCGCGAATCCCAGAGTAGGCAACACGATATCGATAATAGGGTGTTTGGGGTAAATATGGAAAACTCCGACAAACCAGAAGTTCGCAGTAGCCATGGGGTGAATATCTACACGGTTTCCGCTTCCTTACAATTACATCTGGAGAGTTGTCACCTCATCTCATTTTATCCACGGCCACGATTGTTATAAAAGAACACAAGACTGTCATCAACGTTCCCGACCCCATCGCCGTTTATGACGCAAATATGACAGACGGTGCCATTATCATTTTGCGGCAATACGGAAACCTTAACGGGCCACGCGTGGTACTCAGCCATGGAAATGGGTGTGCGATAAACGGATATTACCCCTACTGGGAACACTTGTTGCCGGGTTTTGAAGTAGTAATTTTCGATTTTCGGAACTGCGGTATGAACCCAGTGCACGATGGCGCACATGACTACAAGCGTTTTCTCTCGGACATGACGGGTGTTTACGATGCAATTGATATTGCGTTCGGCAAGAAACCTCAGATTGGCGCGTTCCATTCGATGTCAGCACGGGCAAATCTAAAGTATGCGATGGATGTTGACATTCGCTTAGACGGGCTAATTTTGTTTGATCCACCCATGGTGCCGCCCAGTGATCATCCACTTCACGACATAATGCTAAGCGAGGAACGCGTATTGTGGAGATGGAGCGCAGGGCGTCCCAATTCATTCGACGATCCGTCTGAACTGGCCGCGGCGTATGCTGGGTCGCGAATGTTATCCGCATGGGTCGACGGAGCCTATAATCTAATGGCCAGGGCTGTACTTCGGCAGAAAATGGGCTCCAAGAAATGGAAGTTAGTCTGTAGTCCCGCTCGCGAGTCTGAAGTCTATCGCCAGAATGCGGCAATGAATATCTGGCCGAAACCATCGGAAATTCCAATGCCGGTTTTATTGATCGCGAGCGACCCAGACAGCGGTATTCCGTCGGCGCCGGGGTTTGCCTGCCGAGCGCTGCGTGATGAACGTGGTTGGGCGTATGAATGTGTGTCCGGTACAGGTCACTTTTTGCAGATACAGAAACCAGAATGTTGCGCGCGTCTTACCCAAAGGTTTGCTGCGAAGATATTTGTCTAACTGGGTTCAAACCTCAATCGGCGTACCCCCAAGCTGCGTGAGATAAGTCTTCAGTTCTTCTGTCGGCATGATGCCTGAAAACATCTCATTTCTCATGTGAAGGCGTTGCATCGAGACCTCTAACAGTGCTTTTTTTGATGCTTCGAAATCTGCATTGGTGTTGATTTTTCCTTTGAGATCAGCTGCTGCGTGGTCCACATGTCCGTCCTCGTCGTCGGCGATAACCTTGAACGCCGCTGCAAGCTTGGTCTCAAAAACGCCGCCCGTCAGCTTTGCTCCTTCGCGGAATGTGGCCGTCCCGCCGCCTTCGGTCAGCTCCATCGTAGCGCGTACCGCGGGATTCTCCGAATTCACGTAAACGTGGCGCAGTTTATTTAATTTATCGTCTTCAGGTAATTGGCCGACATCTCCGTGCCGTAGGGGACGACCAAGAAGACCTTCAAGTACTTCCGCCAACACGGTGTAGTGCATGAATTCCTCGGTCATCTGTTCCAGCCGGTGATGAAAACCGCGCCGATCCATACCGTCGTCGACCGAGTTGAATTGGTTTACCAGAGAGGTAAATTCCATATGAAGACCACACGCAAATCCATCGGTTGAACCGTAACCGATAACCGGATTTAGTTCCTTGTAGACAGCTGCCTTAAGATAGTGGAGCCAGATGTCTTTCGATGGATTTGAAGCGAAGAACCTTCGCGTCAGCTCTGCTTCTGTTTCCCAGTAAGGCGTGGCTAAGTCGACTAGCTGCTGTGTATAAGGAGGATTGTCACTCATATTATGGGACCTCCTATACCTGACAGAGGCGCATCACCCGCCACAGTGGTGCGGTGGAGAAGGCGGCGCGAATTTACGAGGTCATAGGGCATAGCCTGGTGCATTACGCAGATATTATCGAACATCACCATGTCGCCATCCTCCCATTCGTGACGATAAATAAACTGCGGCTGGGTGCAGAATTCTTCCAGTTCATCAATCAACCTGCGTGCACCCTTGTATGACATGCCTTCAATCCCTGCTGCATGCGACCCGATAAATAGTGCGCGACGTCCATTTGGACGTTCAGCGACTAACGGCTGCCGTGCGGGGGGGGTTTCTGCCTGCACCTCGGGTGGCCGCGGAGGTAAGCTGTGACGCCGTCGCGTTTCTTCAAAATCGTGGATTATTACCAAGGTCTCAAGGGCGCGTTTTCGCTCTTCGGATAGGGCATCGTATGCGAGAGTCGTATCCGCAAACATCGTGTCACCCCCTTCCTCGGGCATTTCTATCGCATAGAGAATTGAGGCTTTGGACGGCAGGATGCGAAATGACGAATCAATATGCCAAGACGACGTCCCTAGCGTAAAAGACTGGTGTCCGGGATCATCCACCGGTTTGATCGTATTTGTAGCGCGGTCGATGTTGGTAACTCGAAGAACCGTCTTGTAACCTTCCGCCTGATCCTTGCGGTCGGGAAAGTTCTCCAGCGTACCGAACTTTTCACTAAACGCGACCTGCTGGGCGACAGTCCAGTATAGTTTGCGGAAGATCAGAAGCCGATGTGTGTTGAACGCATCGTGCACCGTCCTTACCACTTTCTCCGAAAGGGACCGTAAAGGTTCCATCCCATCAACCTCTGCCCCAATCCCACTGCTGCGCGGTGTAATGGTGATACTCGACATTTTTCTTACCTCGCTCCGTCGAAGATTAACCACCCCTTTGCGTATCTACAATGCGCATGGCGTTGTCTTGGCGTTCTGCCTGTGACAGTTTCAGGAACACAATTTTAGCCCGTGCAGAAGGACACCTTCCGTGGAAAAGATCAACATCCAGTTCACCCTCTTCTCGGCATTTTATTCGCCACTTATTTCGACCTTTTCCGCAGGGTTTCTGCAGGAAGAGGGCCTTGATCCTGACTGGTCAGTGTCTCCACCCGGTGTCTCGGCAATCGCGGCGCTGGAAGATGGATCGGCCCATGTCGTCCAGTCGGCGCTGAGCCAAGGGTTCACCCCCTTGGATAATGGCCAGACCCCAAGCGTGGTTCATTTTGCACAGATTAACGAGATGGATGGATTTTTTATCACCGGGCGCGATGCAGATCCGAATTTCACATGGGACAAATTAGAGGGAGCAGAGGTAGTGACATTCGCCGGTGGTCAGCCGCTCGCTATGTTCAAATACGCCTGCCACAAGGCGGGTGTCGATTACGACGCCATCAACCTCATCCATCCCGGTGGGGCAGCCGATATAGACAAGGCTTTTCGTGAGGGCACAGGTCAGTACGTGCAGCAGCAGGGGCCGTTTCCGCAACAGCTGGAAGCCGACGGCATCGGATATGTCGTTTCGCAATCCGGTCCCCTGATTGGTCCGTGCGGATTCTCAAGTCTGGCGGCTACGCGGCAATGGTTGGAAACGGACACGGCAAAGGCTTTTATGCGTGCTTACACAAAAACGCGGAGATATATGAATGATACGCCCGCCGCGGATATCGCGAAGGCCGAGAAGCCGTATTTTCCCGATATCGACGAGGCAGTCTTGGCGAAATGTATCGCTTCCTATCAGGACCTCGGAACCTGGGCGCCGCATGTGGAGATCACTAAGCCCGCGTTCGAGGTCATCCTCAATGTGTTTGAACATTTTGGCACATTGAAGGAACGCTACACCTGGGATCAGGTATGTGTGCTTCCCCCGACAGGGTGATAGAGCGTAAAGACCATAAGCTCTGCCGTTGACGCCAATTTAGTGCCTTAGGTTTGAAGGCCAAAACGGCATTAACTATCAAGTCGTAGAACGATTTTACCAAAGTGTTTGTTGGACTTCATGTAGTCGACGGCTTCCTCCGCATCATTCAAGGCGTATTCACTATCGATCGGTATTGACAGGTCGCCGGCTTCGACGGAAGCCCACAAATCCTCCCGCATCGCTCGTACGATTTCCCGGACCTCCTCGACCGTGCGTGTCCGAAATGTCACGCCGATGTAATCGATGCGCCGCATCGCATGTAGGTCAAAATTGAAATCACCTTTGAACCCGCCGAGCCGACCGACATTCACGATCCGGCCAAGGATTTTCGTCGCAGATAGGTTGGCGTTCGCGGCATAGCCAGAAATCTGATCGACGATCAGGTCGACACCCTCTCCATCGGTTGCCTCCAGAACTTGTTTGACCCAGCCTTCGTCTCTAGAGTCGACCATCAGGTTGGCGCCGAATTCGCTGAGGCGGGCTCGACGATCGGGGTTGGTGGAAGAGCCAATTACAAGCTTGGCACCCAGGGCTTTCGCGATCTGCATTCCCATCAATCCAACACCTGTACTGGCGCCCTGTATCATTATTGTTTCACCCCGCCTGAATCGGCCAGCTGTCACCGCCGCGTTATGCATCGTCTGGAGTGCGACTGGCAGGGTCGAGGCCTGTGCAAAAGTCATATTGTTAGCCGGAATCGGAATGACCCGACCCCAGTCGGCGACCGCATACTCGGCCCAGCCCGAAGTGCCAGAGCACATTACTCGGTCGCCAAGATTTATGTTCGGCACGTCGTTTCCAATGGCAACGACTTCTCCAACGTACTCTATTCCCGGCACAGTGCCCGGCCCCCCGGCGCGACCGTGTGCCATGCCGCTGGCAACCATGGCGTCGGCGCGGTTCATCCCGCAGGCGCGAACTCTGATTAGAACCTCGTTCTTTTTTGGCTCAGGTTCCGGAACGTCAACAATCTTAAGGCCATCTGTACCAACAACAGCTGCTTTCATAGATGTTCTCTCCACGCTTTCTAAATTTGTATCAAGTTTACCGATGGCGGGAGCTCTTGCCCAATTTTTGCGGCGGTATCATCATGCGGCAAACAAGGGAAAATAGATGAACGATCCCAAATCGCGCGGTTACAAAGACATGCAAGATCATATGTGGGCGCTTGATGCCGCTGGTCTGCTGACGACGATTGATGCACCGATCAATAAAGACACCGAACTTAGTCCCTTGGTTCGGTGGCAGTTTAGAGGTGGAATTCCAGAAGTTGAGCGAAAAGCGTTTCTTTTTAAGAATGTGATGGGAGCGGAAGGAAACCGATTCGATATCCCGGTCCTGACGGGCGCTCTGGCTGGAAACGCCGAGATCTATGCCATCGGTATGGGGGTTTCGGTAGACGATATCGGCGATTGCTGGGCCAATGCGATCGCAAACCCCATTGATCCGGTCGAATTTGCATCACCGCCGTGCCAAGAAGTTGTATTTGAAGGCGCCGGCCTAGTCTCGGGTAATGGTTTGGATGCGTTGCCCGTACCGGTATCCACACCCGGTTATGATTCCGCACCGTATCTTACCGCAACCGTCTGCGTCACCAGTGATCCTGACAACGGTATTCAGAACCTCGGTACTTATCGCGGCGGGTTGAAGGCACCCGACCGGATCGGACTAAAAATGTTCATGAATCTGGGGCAAGGCGCCGCTGCGCACTGGGAAAAATATCGAGCCCGGGGTGAGGCTATGCCGATGGCAATAGTAGTCGGCTGCCCGCCGCCCATCGCGTATTGCGGTCCTCAGAAATTACCAGAGAATATTGACGAGATCGGCATAGCCGGCGGCATCGCCGGCGTGCCGATGCGCATAGCAAAGGCGCGCACCAGCGACCTGATGGTGCCTGCGGATGCCGAGATCGTAATTGAGGGACTGCTCGATCCAAATCATTTTGAGCCAGAGGGACCGTTTGGGGAAAGCCATGGTTATATAAATCTTGAGGAGTTTAATTTTATCTTGCAGGTGACCGCCATCACCCGGAAAAGAAATGCTGTTTTCACCTCTATCATCAGTCAGGTTACACCGTCTGAGTCTTCTGTGATCAAACGGGTTGCTTACGAACCCTTGTTCCTCAATCACCTGCGCGAACACCTCGGCATAAAAGCCGTAGTGCGCGTGTGTATGCATGAAGCCCTGACAAATTTACGTAAAGTCGTTGTCGTTCAGTTCGCGCGCGGTACGGTCCGTACCGAAATTTGGCGCGCGCTATATGGTGCCATGTCGTTTCAGGCGGCGGTCGGAAAATATATAATTGCTGTTGACGAGGATATCGATCCGCGAAATCTCGATGCCGTATTTTGGGCGATGAGCTACCGGGCCAACCTTGCGGATGACTGCGAGGTTATCCATCATAGGCCACGGGGGCATGGACCAAAAACAGGCGCGACTGAGGATGCGACGCTTGCTATAGACGCCACGCTGAAAGCGGATATGGCACCTGTGGCGCTTCCCAAGCGCGAATACATGGAAAATGCACGAGAAATCTGGGATCGGCTTGGCCTGCCGCCGTTAAAGCCAGAAGCGCCCTGGCACGGCTATGAGTTGGGTGACTGGTCCGCGGAATGGGATCGGCTAGCCGAACGCGCTGCGGCTGGGGACTGGATCGCCAATGGTGAACGCTCTAATCAAAAGCGCCGTGCCGGGGTTAAGCCCAACACCGACGTGCGCAAGGTTGATAAGGATTAAGGGGGCTTTGGTTCGTTCGCTATTCCCGCGAAGGAGAATGTCTCGTTCTATTCCGTTCGTTTACCGGAGGCCCTCGCCTGCGCGGGGATGATGGACGGTTGAAATTATCCTTTGCAAAGCCTCCCCCAATAGTTGCCGGCCCCGCTTGGATGGTCCTTGCCGGGACCGGGTATACGCTGGCATCCGTTTGTACCCGCGAATTGTCGTCGGATTATTCAACCGCACAGCTTGCGTTCATGCGGGCAGTGATAGCCATGGCATTCATCATGCCCATGATCGCCCGAAACGGCATTCACGTGATGAAAACCACTGTTTTCCCGATCCATGCGATACGGGGGTGTCTTACCTACGGTGGGATGATGTGCTGGTTTTATGCTGTCAGCGTGATCCCGATCTCCGATTACACAGCGCTACTGTATATCCAGCCGGTCTTCACTATCCTTCTCGCGGTGCTTATCCTTGGCGAAAACGCCGGACCGCGAACCTGGGGCGCGATCGCTGTAGCCTTTGCAGGCGCACTGATCATCTTGCGGCCGGGCTTTCAGGAAATAAACCTCGGTATGATGGCCGCGTTGGCGACCGGCATTTTGTTCGCCGGGGTCAATACTTGTATGAAAACACTTTCGAAAACAGACTCGGCCGCTGTGATGGTTGCCTATGTCAGTATCCTAATGCTTATTTTTTCCTCAATCCCTGCTTGGCTCTATTGGACAGATCTCAGCTTGCAGGACATTCCCACCATTATAGGCGTGGGGGTATTCGCGCTTCTTGGTCAGTATTCCATCACCCGAGCGATTGCGGTTGCGGAGGCGCGCGTCGTACAGCCTTTCGACTTTTCCAGACTAATTACGGCCGCCATCATTGGTTGGATCGTGTTCGGTGAAAGTTCGGATCTATATACTTGGGCTGGAGCGCTGGTTATTTTTTGCGCGAGTTACTACGTAATCGTCTTCGAGCGGAGGGATCAGCACTAATCGCGCACCACATCACCACCATCGTTTCGGCAGACGGTAGCCGTAAAGAATCCGTGCTTGACGCCCGGCGGGTAACGTCCGCGGGCGGCGACGGAATTGTGCCTGCGATTGAAAATGTATTAGCTGTCTTTAGGCCGAAGACATGGGGTTTTGGCGGTTGTTCACTGTCTGAAGAGGCCGGTATGGAGGTCGTGGAAATGATATGATAACGCAATACACATGGCCTACGCCGAACGGGCATAAGGTATCGATCCTAATTGCGGAGCTTGGCCTTGAGAGCGAAATTGTCGCTGTCGATATCAATATTGGTGAACAGTTTAATCCAGCGTTCCTCGAAATAAGTCCGAACAACCGGATTCCGGCGATTATCGATCACAAGCCTGTCGACCGGGGTGGCCCGGTATCCGTGTTCGAGACTGGCGCAATTCTGTTGTATCTTGCCGAAAAAGAGGGGCGATTACTTCCGCAACCGAGTGAAATCCGAGCGTATAAGTCGGTGATAGAGTGGCTGATGTGGCAGATGGGCGGACTTGGTCCGATGGCGGGCCAGGCACACCATTTTAGACAGGCGATGGGTGGCGTCGACGTGCCGTATGGTGTAGAGCGTTATTCTAATGAAGTCCGCCGTCTGTATGATGTAATGAACAGACGTCTTTCGGAAACCGAGTGGCTGGCTGGCGACGAATATTCAGTTGCCGATATTGCCTGCTGGCCTTGGGCTCGCCCGTCCCGGCGACAGGGAGTTGATAAGGCTGACTTTCCCCATGTGAAACGTTGGTTTGATGTTATGGCTGCTCGTCCTGGCGTACAAAAGGGAATGGAGCTTTTGAGCGACAGGCGTGGATCGAGAGAGTTGACCGATAGATCACGTGAACTTTTGTTCGGCATGGGCCAGTTGGAGCGATAATTATGGTTGATAAATGGATCAACTGCCCCCACTGCGCCAAAATGGAATACAATTTCCCGACGGTTGCCTGCGCAGCGGCTGAGAAAATTGAATCCTCTCCCATCACTCCCCCAATTTTCTTAAGACCAATCAACACGTGGAGACTGTTTAGATAGCAGTTGGAACTTAAAAATGGCGGGTTACCGAGGGCGGACGCGGTGTTATTTCCTTTAGTTATTTCCGAATCCAGTTGAGGGGGCGTTCAGTGCACCCCAGGTGCCTCGCCACGACGGGCTTCTTCGCGAACGCTGTAGTAATTAGCGGCGAAGATGACTAAGCCACCGACCGCTGTCCAAGGATTGATGGCCTCAGCGTAAATCAAATATCCGAGAAGTGCCATTAATGGCAACCGCAGAAAATCCAGTGGAAAAATGATTGTGATATCAGCGAGTTTCAATGCCCGTGCCATGGTGTAATGCGCTGCCAGTCCGGACAGCCCCCACGCTAGAATCCAGGGGATATCAATCAATGTGGGTGTCACCCAATCGAAAATGAAGACTGCAGGAATAAGACCCAGCGGTAGCTGCATCGCGTTCATATAAAATATAATGCCTTGTGGTGACTCAGTGCGTGTTAAGTATTTAACCAAAACCCCGGATCCGGCATAAAGAAACGATCCCAGAAGCATCACGAAGCCCGCGACGCTGAAGGCGGACCCTTCCGGTTGCAAGATGATCAATGCTCCGGAGAAGCCTAGTATCGTAGCAATCCATTTATGCCGCCACATGGTTTCACCCAAGAACATGACGGCGAGAATGGCGGTAAAAAGTGGGACGGAGAATTCGATGGCCGTCAGGTCCGATAAAGTCAGATGTACAATCCCGTACATCCAGCATAGCTGCGCCGAAAACTGAATTAGCGCACGGAAGCCGTGGAATCTGAGGTTGGTCGTGTGCAGATCGCGAAAACGTTCACGCATGACAAAGGGCAGCACAGCTATGACGCCGATAAGGGACCTGAAGAACAGAATCTCGAAAGTCGACATGGTGGTGTGTAATTCGCGTGCTGAAAGGGCCATTCCGGCGAAGCCCGCCATGGTGCCGCAGAACCAGAGGACAGCTTGAAAAAGTGGCGGCACTACCGAGGTATCCCGCGGGTTTCCCGCCATACCGAGTAGTAGTTGCCACCGAAAATCAGGATCGCTCCCCCCAGCACCCAAATACTCACGCCTTCGGAATAGATCAACCAACCGATCAATGCGGCCAACGGCAGCCGCACAAAATCAACCGGGATGCAGACGGTGGCGTCTGCGAGTTGGAAGGCGCGGGCAAGGCAGAAATGTGCTGACATTCCAGTCAATCCAATAGCCAGTAACCAAGGGGTATCAGCCCACATCGGCCATACCCATTCGAACCAGAATACCGCCGGCAGAAAAGCCAGCGGCAGCTGAATGATTTGCATCCAAAAAACGATGACCCAGGGTGCATCATCGCTGGTCAGTGATTTCATCATTACATTTGAGATGCCGTAGCATAGTGCACCCAGTAGTACTACTAGTGCACCTTGGGTGACGATCTCGAACCCCGGGCGCAGGATGACTAGGACGCCCGCCATACCCATCGCGACGGCGATCAACCTGTGCGATTTTGCTCTTTCTCCCAGAAAAAGCATGGCGATGATGGCAGTCCACATGGGCATAGTGAATTCTAATGCGGTCACATGTGCCATCGGCAGTAAGGTAATACCGATCACCCAGCACCACTGACCGCCGAAATGAACCACATTTCGGCCAAGCTGCATACCGAACCGGCGAGTTTTGACTTTGTGGAAACCGAGGCGCCACGCCACTAGGCCCATGATGGGAATTCCGATGATCGATCGGAAGGACAGTAGCTCGAAGCTCGACAGGTTAGTCGACAGTTCGCGTACGGAGACCATCATCAGAATGAACGATGCCGCTGTCCCGAGCACCCAGAATGCGGCAAGCACAGCGTTCTGGGCCGGTTGAGATGTCTGCGCGGCGGGGTCTGCCATTGGTTGGTACCCGTTTAAAGAGATCAGTCGGTCGTCGTCGAACTTGACCTGACGGTTCGCGTTTCCTTGCGGACAATATACATTGTCGACACAAAGATAACCGCCCCACCGACCCATGCCCAGACCACCGGTGCTTCCCCGAAAAAGAGGAAGGCACCCAGCGTCACCCAGGGCAGCTTGGTAAAATCGACGATAATAATCAGGCTAGCATCCGCCAACGCCAATGCTCGGGCTAACATCCAGTGGGCAAGAGTCGCCGTTGCCGCAAGACCGATTAGCCACGGCGCGTCGGTCATTTGAGGCATCGAGATACCGCCCATAGCCCATGCGGCGGCGAGCGCCAGCGGCAAATGTATAACATTCATATAGAAAACAATCGTGTCGCTGGTACCGTCCCGCATCAATACCTTTGTTACGATATTTGCACCCGCGTATCCGACTGCGGAGACGATAGCTGAAATTGCGGCGATGGTGACCGGTTCTAACCCTGGCCGCAGGATGATCAGGACGCCGGCAAAGCCTATGAAAGTTGCTATCCATCGCACCGTGTCCACCCGTTCCCCTAGAAACACAATGGCGAGAAGAATGGTGAATAATGGCACCGTAAACTGCAACGACATGCCAACCGATAGATTCATCTGCGATATTGCGTAAAACCAGCCGGCAACACCAATGAAATGCATGAGATTACGGAGCAGATGCCACCTAAACATTCTGGTACGAAACAGCCCACTACCTGTCCGTCCGAAAACGGGCACCAGAAGGACTAACCCGATCAGGGCCCGCCAAAATGCTAGCTCCCCCGTGTTATACCTATCGGCTAGGTGCCGCACGATCATGACCATAGACATGAAAGCGACAGTTGATAACGCTATCCAGATAAAACCCCGAAGATTCGGTGAAAGCTTGGTGAGCCGTTGCCGGAAACTGCCGATCACGCGTTACCCTTTGCCGCGTTATCCTGCCGTTGTTTCTCCAACCGGCTTTCCCGCGCCGTGATATACCAAGTGCAGATGAAAATAAGGCCTCCGCCAACCCATACCCATATAGTTGGCACTTCGCCGAATAGTGCGAAGGCGAAACCGGAGGTGATTGGAAGGCGAAGGAAGTCGGTCGGCCCGATGATGCTGGCGTCTGCCAGTTTAAGAGCGCTCGTGTACATTAGGGGTGCCAGAGTACCTGTTACGCCGATGAAAAGAATAGGTAGAATGTCGTCTACCGTCGGAGGCACCCATAGCCATAAAGTCAGTGGTACGCTGAGAAGAAGAATGAAAAAATTGGTGTAGAACGTCAGCGCCAGCGGCGTTTCGGTCTTAACCATGAATTTCAGAAAAATAACAGTCCCGGCATAGAGTGCCGCTGAGCCAAGGATCATCAGCTCTGCTAATCCTACGTCTAAATTGCCAGGTTGCAGTATGACCAGAGTTCCGCAGAAGCCGACGACGGTTGCGGCCGTTCGACGAATACCTACACGTTCGCCAAGGAAGATGACGGCGAGCAGGATCAGGAAAAGCGGCAACGTGAAATGGATTGCGACGGCTTTTCCCAGTGGCACCACGCCGATGGCGTAAAACCACATAATCATCCCCGCAAAATTAACTACTGCCCGTATCGCGTGCATGCCTAGTCGTTGTGTTTTCAGTAGGTGGACGCCTTTCCAGGCGAAGTAGGGCATCAGGATCATCATGCTGACCAACATTCGCCAAAAAACAATCTCCGGCGATGCCATTGTGTCGGTTAGATATCTCACGCACGTATGTGTCGACGAGAAAAGAAACATCGAAAGTACTGCGATTATAACGCCGGTGATGACGTTCGATGATGCTGGATTAAGGGAGGTGCTGTCGGGGGAAGTCATCTCCTTAAAGTAGAGTATTTTGTGCGTATGAGGAATTACGCAGCTTTATCGGCTTCGCGCCGCGCTATAAAGTAGGTGCTAACGAATATGATGGCAGCGCCGAGCCATACAAATTCGTCTGGCACTTCGCCAAACAGGGCAAATCCGAAAAGAGCTGTAAAGGGCAGGCGCATAAAATCGTATGCTGCGATCAAACTTGCTTCCGCCTTTCGAAGGGCGATTGCAACAAGGAAGGGCGCGAACAGGCCGCATACGCCAAGGCCCATAACCGGCAGAATGTCTGCGTTCGTCAAAGGTGCCCAAAGGATTATAGTCGGGACCAGACAGCCTATCGCCATGAACAGATTAGTATAAAATGTCACCGCCGCAGGGGTTTCGCTCTCCACCACCTTTTTTAGAAAAACCACGGCGCCGCCGTACAAGGCCGCCGATCCCAATATGGCAAGTTCCGGCAGACCGGTTTCGATCATGCCGGGGCGGAGAATAACCAATACACCGCTAAATCCCGCCAACATTGCGGAGACCCTCCACAGACCAATACGTTCTTTCAGGAAGATTGCGGCCAGTAGCACAATGAAAAGCGGCATGGTGAAATGAATTGCGATACCCTTGGCTAATTCTATATGTCCCAGGGCCCAGAACCACAAAACCATCCCCACGAAATTGAAGGTCGATCGGATCACGTGAACTTGTATTTGTCGTGATTTCAGCTTGTGGACGCCGGACCAAATGAAATAAAGCCCGATTCCGACCACGCCTAACAAAGCGCGTATGAATACAATCTGCCATGACGACATCGTATCAGATAGAAGCCGCACCGACGGCGGTACGACGCTGAACAACAACATCGCGACGGTTGAGATGATTGTTGCCTGAATGACGGGGCTCAGCGCACCGAAGCCCGATTGGCTAGAAGGTATGAACATTGTCATGAATTGAAAGTAACGAATTTAGAAAGCACTTTGGCGCCCTTATACGACCGACACCGCTCCTGCAGTTTTTTCGAGGTATAGCTGGAGATTTACGGCCTGTTCACTGCTGTTGACCAACGCCGCGACAATACGGCTGAGATGGCGGAAATCGTCAGCACTGAGAGAGCTGAATTCGACGTCGTTTACCTGCCGCTGATAGGGTGCTAACTCGGCGAGTTTGTCGCTGCCGGTTTGGGTTACCGTCAGCACGGTGCGCCGTCGGTCAAGCGCATCTGTCGTTTTTTCGATCAGCCCGCGGCCCTGAAGTTTTCGCGTCACGTTGGTCACAAAACCAGTGCTTACATGCAGATGATCTGCGAGGGCTTTAACGTTGACATTGCCGGCCCGACTCAGCCGGGCGACTGAGATAAGAATTGTATATTCAATACCGGCCAGACCAATTCGTCGAGCATGACCATCGCGAATGGCGGCATGGCGCGCGTTAAATGCAAAAATATCGTGCACCAGTTGGCGGAACATCTGGTCGGAACCGTTAGCTAGTAGTTCCTCGCGCGATACAGTTAGTGGCGTAGTCGGCATCTGACTTAATAGGGCTTTTTTCGCCGCTGTTTTGCCGGATTTTGTAGTTTCGACGGTGCCTAATTCTTCCGACATGCTATCTGAATCACCATTTTCTGAGAGATAAAGAGCGTTGACATTCTATTGTATTCTAAAATAGTATTCTTTGTATATTAAATTCTGCTAAATGGAGAAATTGGTTATGGCGAAAACAGGCGCCCAGCATTTGGAATCCCTGCAGGACGGCCGTGAGGTGTTTATAAACGGTAAGAAAGTCGACGATGTCACTACGCACCCTGCTTACAGAAATGCTGTCTCGGCTGCGGCGCGCCTGTATGATTTTCAGGCAGACCCCGAAAATATAGAGTGGATGACATTCGAAAGCCCGACCTCTGGTGAACGGGTTAATCGCTGCTGGCAGCTGACAACATCGTATGAGGAGTTGGTGGCTCGTCGTCGCGCTATCGAGGGCTGGTCCCGACTTTCCGGTGGCTGGCTTGGCCGCTCTCCCGACCATATAGCGTCTTCGATGGTCGGTCAGGTGATGGGTTTGCCGGTATTCGAAAACCATTCAATTGAGCGAGCCGGTGCGCTGAAGGATTATTTCCAGTTTGTCCGCGACACTGATGCATATATGACCTACGTCATCATCAATCCGCAGGCTGATCGAAACAAAAGCACTGGTGAACAGCAGGATGAGTACTTTGCGACAGGAGTGGTAGATGAAGACTCTGAAGGCATCACGGTACGCGGCGCCAAGATGTTGGGCACCGGTTCCATTATGGCAAACGAGGTCTTGTTCGCGAATATCCAACCTTTGAAACCGGGAGAAGAAAAATACGCGATTTCCTTCGCTATTCCGATGAATACAAAGGGCTTAAAAATCATGTCCCGCCGATCGTATGAGGAATCGGCATCAAGTATATACGACTATCCCCTTTCTTCTCGGTTCGACGAAAATGACGCGCTTGTCTATTGTGACGACGTGAAGGTGCCGTGGGAGCGGGTCTTTATCTATAAGGATACCGATACTGCTCGCGCTCAGTTTCAGGACACTTACGCGCATTACATGCAGAACTACCAGGCGATGATCCGTCTGATGGTGAAAATGCAGTTTCAGGTCGGTGTAGCGCGCAGAATCACCGAAACCATTGGTACAGTCGGTATGCCGCCCGTTGCCGAAAAACTTGGCCATCTGGCGGCGCAAGCGGCTATGGTCGAAGGCTTGGTTTATGGCATGGAATCCGGCGGTGGAATGTATAACGGCTACTACGTCCCGGACCGCAATCTGATGTACACGGCGCAGGTGCTGACCCAGCAGCTGTATCCGGAGTTCGTTACCTCGATGCGTGAGCTGGCCGGTGGTGGCCTGATCATGTTGCCGTCATCCGCCGAAGATTTTGCTAATCCGGAGCTGGCAAAATATATAGGGGCGACCCAGAAATCAGCGATCGGATCTTCGGAGGAAAAGGTCAAGTTTATGAAACTCGCCTGGGATTCTATCGGATCCGAATTCGCTAGCCGGCATACCCAATATGAAATGTTCTATGCCGGGGCACAGTTCGTGACCCGCAATCACGCGCTTCGTACCTACGACTGGGATCGGTCAGCGGACCTAGTCGACTCTATCCTCGATAGTTACAAGCTGGAGGATGCGATCAGTGAAGGCGATGCTAAAATCGCGGCGGAGTAATAATAGTACGGGGAAGAATGCCACGCGGCCTGAGACTATAAGCCGTTTTGAGGCTAACGTATTCCAACTCCGTGTGGCCGGGAGAGTGAGGTCCGCAAGGAAGTTGGACAGCACAGCTATTTTTAAATTCTGGGTTCCCCCGCTGTCCTTCGTTCTTCAAGAGCAGCCCCTGATGGCTGAGTGAACTGTGGTTTAGGAGCAGTTGCTTTGACCGGCGAAAATGACGTTCGCCAAATAAATTTTTCAAATGATCTAAAGGCATATCTTTCGAGAAGTGCTGTAGTTCGCGATCAGCGAACCGCCCACTTTGCATGGCCTGCTTTTCGATGGGCGGGTTTTTCCTGTAGTCTCGACCCAATATTTAGATTCAAAATCGAATTTTCAGACATAATAAAATGACCAAACAAAATATCTATGACTACATCGTTGTAGGCGCCGGATCGGCAGGTTGTACGTTGGCTGGGAGGCTAACCGAAGACCCGGATGTCCGCGTCCTTCTACTAGAGGCGGGTGGATGGGACCGAGACCCATGGATACATATTCCACTTGGGTGGGGGCGCATATTGCAGCGGCGTTTGCACGACTGGATGTATTTCGCTGAGCCCTCAGCCACTATGGATAATCGTCGCATCGAATGCGCCCGAGGAAAGGTGATCGGTGGTTCCTCTTCAATAAACGCGATGGCGTATTATCACGGCCACCCCTCCGACTATGACCGATGGGCGGCATTAGGTCTAAACGGATGGTCTTACTCAGAGGTGCTGCCTTATTTCCGCCGTTCCGAGGATTGGGAGGGGGGTTCTGACCACTGGCGTGGCGTCGGTGGGCCGCTGACGGTAAGCAAAACGACCTTCCAGGACCCTTTGTGCGAGGCATTTCTGTCGGCGGCACATGATGCTCAGCACCCTTTCACGGATGACTATAATGGCAAAAAACCTGATGGTTTTGCTCGTATGCAGGCGACACTTCGGAACGGTCGTCGTTGGAGTGCCGCCGCCGCATATCTGCGGCCAGCGCTTAAGCGCCCGAACCTGACCGTTAAGACCAATGCCCTCGTGCGAAGGCTTGAGATGGACGGTAACGCCGCGAGGGGTATTGCCTATAACCTCGCCGGTCGGTTGGTCTCGTCGCGCGCAACGCGCGAAGTGATACTCTGCGGTGGGACGATCAATTCGCCGCATCTATTAATGTTGTCCGGTATTGGCGATCCAAACCATCTCCGGGAGCATGGGATTGATGTCGTTGTGCCGCTGAGTGGGGTCGGGCAGAACCTCGCCGATCACACCTCATCAGCCTTTATATTTCGCCGCAACGACGGCAGTCCGTTTCAGCGAAACATGCGTTTTGACCGTGTGGTGGCATCCTTGATCCGTGCGTATCTCGGGAAGGGAGGCTTTGCCGCTGATCTGCCCTTCGGGATTACTGCGTTTCTGAAAACAACACCCGATGCGCCAGCGCCCGATATCCAGATGCTGTTCTGGATGGGTGCGACGAATACCGCCTCGCCTTGGTTGCCACCCTTCAAAAAGGCCTTTGAGGATTCGTTTTCTGTGCGGATCATGCCAATGCATCCGACTAGTCGAGGTCACATAGCCCTCGCTTCATCTGACCCAGAGGATGCCGTTCTGATACACCAGAATTTCCTCAGTACGGAAGCAGAGTGGGACACAATGCGGCGCGGCCTCAGGATGGCGCGGGAACTCGTTGCGTCACATCGCATAAAGGCCTTCGGTGGGGAGGAAATCGCCCCTGGTGCCAAGAAGCAGTCGGACGCGGAGATAGACGCCCATATTCGAGCTACGATGGGGACAGTGCATCATCCTGTCGGAACCTGCAAAATGGGTACAGCCGAAGATCCGTTGGCAGTGGTCGACGCGGAGCTGCGTGTTAGGGGCGTTAATGGACTACGCGTCGTTGACGCTTCTGTGATGCCTGATTTGATCGGCGGAGCTACAAACGCGCCTGTTATTATGATGGCGGAGAAAGCGTCCGACATGATACTTGGAAAAGATCCACTTCCATCTGCCGGTGTATCAATATGTTAAACTACTGGGAGGCACCCGACCGTGATGTCGTTAATAGCCCCCAATTAAGTCATAGAAGTCTTAGTGCAGCGGTTAGAGACGGGTTTTCTTGTTCCGGTTTTCAAATTTTAAAGAAGGTTGTCATAGCGCGGTCACTCGGCCCCAAACTAAGAGCTGATATTTCTCTGAGCTACAAACCGGAATAGGTCGTTTTCCATAGAACAGCCAATGCCTGCCGGTCGATTTTGCCACGCTCATTTTTCGGGATGTCGTCCAAAATGATGAGTTGCGACGGCATCTTGAAATGCGCTAACGCATTGGCGCAGTGGGCGAGAATCCTTTCGTCAGTTGCGCTCGTATTGCGGCGTAGTGCCGCGAAGCTTACGGGGCGTTCACCGTAGACTTTGTCATAAACGCCGATGGTGGCAGCTTCTAGTACATCCGGGTGAGTGCTAAGCGCGTTGTCGATTTCGAGAGGGGCGATGTTGACCCCGCCCCGAATAATGACGTCCTTAGCCCGGCCAGTAATCATCAAGAAGCCTTCCTCGTCAATATAACCTATATCTCCCGTTTTCAAGCGGCCGATTTTCTCGATGGAGCCGTCGGCATGCAAGTACCCTCCGGCCGGTTGCGCGCCGCCGAGTTCTATCTCGCCTACCTCACCCGGTTCGAGCGTGTTCCCATCCGGACCAACGATCCGAAGGTTCTGGTAAAGCCCGGATGGACCTACGCTTCCGATACGGCGTTTCCCGACGTGGTTACTTGCAACGATCCCGCCTTCGCTCATCCCGTATAGTTGTACAAGTTCGATGCCGTATTTTTCTTCAAAACGTTTGTGCTGTTCCACCATTAACGGCGCGGTGGATGAGGACATGAAGCGCAGCTGACGCGTTGCTGCCACATCTTCAGGGGTCGGCTCATGTTCCAATAGCATGTTGATGACAGTAGGCACGCCGATCACCATCGTCGGTGAAAAGAAACGTAACCAGTCGAAGAAGCGGGAACGCGAAAAACGGTTAGCCAGAAGAATCGTCGCACCCACTCGAAGGGCTGGTGTAAGACAAAGCATGTGAGACGACGCCCAGCTAAGAGATCGAAACTCTAGCATGCGATCAGTTTCGGTTAGTTTCCACATGTCGAGGGTTTGATCTGCGATCCAGAAATAATTGCCAAAACGGTGCATTACTCCTTTCGGTGCGGCGGAGGTTCCCGAAGTAAAGCTGAGCACACAAAGGTCCTCCGGCCCGGCCCCGGCATCCGGAGCTTTGTGGCCGTCGTCATATCCATTCAAAATTTCGAAAAGGCCCCCATCCTGAGCGTTGTTGCCGTCTGGAGCGCAGTCGCCGAATGCGATCCAATCGCAGTCAACAACGTGATTGAGGCCGCGAATATCGAGGTCCTCATGAGACAGGACGAGCGCGGGTTCGATGCGCGCAAGCATTTCACGCATGTTGGTGGCATTGACCTCGATATTGATCGTGCAGAATGCCGCCCCGTAGCGGAGGATTGCGAAATACAGGACAGGCATTTCCAAACGGTTATCTGTCAACACTGCGATACGCCCCCCTGCGCCGATACCGCGTGCCGCGAGGAACCGCGAAAGTCGGTTCGACAGCTTCCACATTTGGGTAAAAGAGATCGCGCGGCCATCCTGGTCGAGCGCCACGATGAATGGCTTATCGCCACGGGCCTCCGCGTGATTTTGGAGCAACGCAGCGACGGACTGGTAACGACCTTTATCTGGGGCGGAAGGGACGGAACGGGTTAGCATAGGATGATATTAAGTACGTCGCGGGGAGCGTCAAAGAGATTCCGTTAGAAGAACCAAAACTGACCCCGTTAGGATGACGGTATAAAACCTTATGCTATGATTGGAACTTAGAACCCTTATGGAGCGCCTATAATGTCCTACGAAGGGCCTGCTATTCAATTATCCGACCGCGTTGACGACCGGGCGGAGACAGATCACGAATTCCGGCTTCACCGTTCTATCTTCAAAGACCCGGATATTTATGCCGCCGAAATGGAATTCTGCTTCGAGAGGATATGGAATTTTCTATGCCACGAGAGCCAGGTGCCAAACCCCGGCGACTACTATGCCACGTATATCGGCAGCCAGCCGGTCTTCCTGCATCGGCAAGAAGACGGTTCGGTCAAGGCGTTCGTTAACGCGTGTTCCCACCGGGGTGCGACAATTACACCGTTTAAGCAGGGTAATTCTAAGACGCTGACCTGTCGTTTCCATGGGTGGAGTTACAAATGCTCTGGCGAATGCATAGGTATCAAGAACGAAGAAGGCGGCTACGGCGGCGATTTTGATCGGGCGCATTACAATCTAACCGAAATCGCCCATGTAGGTGAATATAGGGGCTTCATCTTCGGTGCTTTATATGACGGTGTCCCGACACTTGATGAACATTTGGGCGAAGCTAAGTTCTTTATCGACCTTTTTGCCGATCAGTCAGCAGACGGGCTGGAGATAGTCGCTGGTTCCCAGACCTATTTGTGCGATCACGATTGGAAGGTACAAGCCGACAACGTGACTGACGGGTATCACGTCTCTACCGTGCACCGAAACTTCATGAATACAATACGAGCTCGCGAAGAACGCGAAGGGACTGAGGGCCTCCTCAAGACGGAAGTTGGGCGTATCGAGGGTGGCGTAAAGAACGGTATGTACTATCTGGGTAACGGCCATATGTGCATTTGGGCCGACCGATCGAGCCCTGAGGGAGCGCCGCTTGCCCCGGCGACTGAGCGGATCGAAAACGAATTTGAGGAAACCAAGGCCCACTGGATGCTACGCCGTGGCCGAAATATCATCGTATTCCCGAACCTTGTCCTCAACGATCTGGCCTCTACGCATCTGCGCACTCATCGGCCACTTGGTCCCGGTAAGAGTGAAGTGACTATTTGGTGTATTGCACCGAAGAATGAACCCGATGAGGCGCGATTTGCGCGACTTCGCAAGTTTGAGGATTTTTTCCTCGTTTCAGGTCTATCAACGTCCGACGACGTAGTATCTCTGGACACTGCGCAGGAAGGGTTCAACGGGGTTGAAGCTGGCTGGAATAATTATGATCGCGGCCTAAGTACTATGCGCGCCGGTCCCGATGCGGAAGCGCGTAAGGCTGGGATCAACCCTGAATTTCACTGTGATAGCTGGGATTACGAGGCCGCGTTTGTTGGTTGGTACCGTTATTGGCGAGGGTTAGTAGAAGAGGGAACTAAGTCCAACGCGCCGTAGCTTATGACGGGGAAAATGTTGGGTGGGTGAGCATGTGTGGTGAAGACCCGGCTTGGGCAAACATAGTCCAGCATGGAGCCGCAGATCTGGCAGCCTTTAGGCGGATACCCGTTTCGGACCTCGGCTGGGCGGCGCTATTTTGGAGGTGATTGATAAGTGCCGATCCACCTAATCGGTAATCGAGCCAATAAAATTTTTAACTGCCGAATTAAATGCGTCCGGACTTTCCATACAGCTGTAATGACCACACCGATCGAAAGTCTCGATTGGCCCTTCGCCCATTGCATCGCGCGCAGCTGTTCCGGTGCTCAACGGCGACGCTGGATCGAGCGTCCCTCCAATTACAAGTGACGGGCAGTCAATTCGCGGTGCGAGAGCAAAGAAATCGGTTTGCGCAGCCATCTCGATGGCCTGACACATCGCCCCAAGTGGAGCGCGTTTCATGATCGTTAATACCAAGTCTACAATCATCGGCATTGTTTCTGGTCCGAGCAGTTTTCTGCCGCGCTCTTCGGCAAATCGCTCCGGCCCAAGGTCCCGCAGGTCTTTTAAAAGCTTGTTGCGCTGTTTTGAACGCTCGCTATCCGGTAACCCTGCCAGTCCAGTTAATCCTTGGCAGAAGGTGTATGATAATGTTTGATCGGGATATTCCGCCGCATATGTAGCACCTATGAGGGCGGCTAGTGACTGTCCCAAGATATGTGTCTTAAAAACGCCAATCGTATCGAGTACCGCTGATAGAGTATGCGCATAATGTTCAGCGGTTGGATTTTCCCGCACAAAACCGCCAGATGCGCCGTAACCTGGCATATCCCAAGCGATGATACGGAAATGGTCGGACAATCCCCGAAATTGGAACGCCCAGGTCTGGGAAGACCCGCCCAGACCGTGCAATAGAACTAGTGCTGGTTTATCACTGTCACTAATTGTGGCGGTGTCGCGCACTGCAATGGGCGTGCCGCCGATCTCGACGCTCATAAGCTCTGGAAGTGCCATGGCGGAAGACTAGCGGAATCGCTGGTGTGTGTTGAGTGGGGTATTCCACTTAGTACTTTGCTCGTGCGGTTATTGCGGCGCCAGATAACGTCTCCGCATAAATGCCGCCCTAGTTCTCATAAGACGCCTAGGTTACCCGATGATTCTAGCTCAACGCCTATGTTTGAGCGGTCATCGCGTTGCGATAGCGTTCCCAGTATTCCTCACATGCGGAGACGCTTTCCGGTGATAGTTCGTATTCGGGCCGTGGGTCTTCGACCCAGTTACCAAGCGGGTCCTCGCCTCGGATGTGGATGGCCAGTGGATTGTCGAACTGGGCTTGTCGAACGTGAGAATCGGCGAAATGAATGGCGAAACCTACACGAGGCCAGTCGGCGTTGTTTGGTTCAGAAGAGTGGATTGTTTTGTTGTGGTGGATCGAGATCTGGCCAGGTTCGAGCGCCATCTCTACGGCGGCAGTGCTGTCGATGTCGCGGATCGTTTGGCCGCGAGAAAGAAGGTTGTTCTTATCGTAGGTTTCGTCATGCGGGAGGATCGCCTCCCCTTTGTGTGATCCAGGTAGAATCTTCATGCAGCCGGCTTCGGAATTTGCACGAGTGAACGCCACCCAGGCAGTGATCGACTCCGGGGGTTCGAGCCCGTAATAGGTTGAATCTTGGTGCCAAGAAATGAACCGTGGGTCGTGTGCTTTCTTAGTAAAAAAGGACGAACCCCAGCAAACAATATTGGGACCAATCAGATCCTCGATGGCGTCAGCGAGGCGAGGGTGGGTGACGAGATCCCACAACCATGGGAACGGCAAATGCGCCTTCATTCGGAAGCGATCCTGGGCCTCGCCATCCATGGAGTTTTCGAGGGCTTGAAACCGGTGGTTGTAATCTGCTGCTTCGTCTTCCGTAAGAAGGTCAATGGGCCAGACTGCGCCGTCGCGGTGCCACTGGGTAAGCTGCTCTTCGCTAAGGATTTTGGACATTGTTGGCTCCTGTGTAGCGTTTCAGTGTTTTCCGACGCCGGTCAGATATTCGCCGTAAGTTGCATCCAGCGCTTCTAGGCATGTCTTGTCGAATTCTTCCTTCGGCTCCGGGTCTTCCGCCCAATGACCCTCTTTGTCTGTTCCGCGGACCAGTGTTGCCGTGGCGTTTTTTAGCAAAACCTGATGAACGTGCGGAGCGATGTAGTGTATTGAGATGCCGATACGCGGATAGTCTGCTTTGTTGGGGTTGGACCCATGCACGACGGCTTCGTGATGGATTGAAAATTCGCCAGGCTCAAGTGTCACGTCGACTGCGCGGTCTTCCTCCACATGATGGATAGTCTGGCCTTTCATCAGGAGATTGTTGGCAGTGCCGGTCTCGTCATGTTCATACAAACCTTTGTCGTGCGTGCCGGGAATAAAACGCATACAGCCGGATTCTGCGTTAGACCGGCTGAAGGCATACCAGACACTAACTGTGGCGCGTTCGGAGAGACCGTAGTAGGTCGAATCCTGGTGCCACGACACGAAGCGCCTGTCGTGGGCGTTCTTCGTGAAAAACGAAGATCCCCAACAAAGGATGTTTGGGCCGATGATGTCCTCCACGGCATCCAATATGTTGTCGTTGCAGATGATGTCCCACATCCACGGAAAGGGTAGGTGGGCCTTAATCTTAAACCTGTTCTGAGGCTCTTCACCGATTTCCTTCTCAAGCGCGAAGTATCTGGCAAGATTTCGTTCGGCCTGATCAGGATCGACTGCACGGATAGGAAAAATGCATCCGTCGGAATGCCAACTGGCGACCTGTTCAGCGCTAAGTATCTTCGGCATCTTTTGTTCACTTCCTAGAACGGTTTGGCGTCGCCCAGTACAGTGGTGCGTAGCAAAAGCCGGCGTTCCGTCTCGGGAAAATCGGTGCGCGCGTGCATTGAGCATCGGTTGTCCCATAGCAATAGATCGCCAACCTGCCATTCGTGCTCGTACACGAACTCCGGGTCTTCCGCATGATCAAAAAGCGCGTTCAGTAGTCCGTCTGCCTCGTCCTGATCCATGTCAATCACGCCTTCGGTCATCAGACGGTTAACGTAGATTGCTTTCCGCCCCGTATCGTCATGGGTGCGGAACACTGGATGCACCGATTCCGAAAAGGCTGGGGTTCCCTTGTCATCACCTTTTTGGACGGATCCGTAATTGTAGTGGTGGAATGCCTTGCGGTCTTCCAACTGCTCGCGCAGTTCGTCAGGCAACGCGTCGTATGCTGCATAACCGCTAGCGAACAATGTGTTTCCGCCATGTGACGGTATTTCCACAGCATTCAGCATAGTGGCTTTATGAGGCAATTCCGCATGCATCATATCATGGTGGAACATCATCTCGCCGTCAGGCAATGCTCCGATGGGTTCGCCATTCTCTCGGATGTTGGAAATCAGCATGATTCCTTCCGGAAGCCGGTCGTACCCCTTCGGATGAAACTCTTTAGGCCGAGCCACCTTGCCCGGTTGACCAAACCAGCTGGTGACTTCCAATTGGCGTTCTGCGTCCAAGTGCTGTCCGCAGAACAGCAGGATTGTGTGATCAAACCATACCTGATTGATTTCCGCGATAATTTCCGCGCTCTGGTCCTTCTTCAGGTCGATGTCCTGAATTTCGGCGCCGATATGTTCGGATAGTTTCCGTATCTTCAGAGCCAATGTGTGTCTCCCTATTCGTGTAGCGGCTGTCCCTTGATTGTGCAGCGGCGCAGCATCCTGCGTTCACTGGCCGGAAAGTCTGTGCGTGCATGGCACGAACACCAGTTGTCCCACATCATAAGGTCGCCTTTACGCCATTCGTGCTCGTAGGTGA
>JAYYZV010000006.1:0-16213 GCA_036339975.1 Pseudomonadota bacterium
GATATAAATGACGACCTTCCTCAAAACATGCCGAAGCCAAAACGGGACCTTGATCCCATGTCAATCGAGGAACTGCGCGACTACATTGCGGAGATGAACGGGGAAATCGAGCGGGTATTGGAGGAAATCACCAAAAAAGAAACGCACCGAAGCGGTGTAGAGGCCTTATTCAAAAAATAGCATTTCCGACAGAAACTGTCAGCCAATCACGACGGATAGAGCATAAGAAGAGTTTTTTTGTGGCCTGACACCGTTTTTGTTGCAAACCCCATCAACGTTCCCTATAAAACGCCCTCTTTCGCAGGAGAATTGCGTTGAAAAAAGACATTCATCCCGATTATCACGAAATTGAAATCGTGATGACGGACGGAACGACGTACACGACGCGCTCTACCTGGGGGGCACCCGGGGATAGCATGAAGCTGGATATAGATTCGAAGTCGCATCCGGCTTGGACAGGTGGATCGCAACGTCTTGTTGACACCGGCGGGCAAGTAGCAAAGTTCAACAATCGGTTCAAGGATCTCGGCATCGGTTAAGACCGGTAGCAGCAAATTATTATAGAAGGGCGCCCCTCGGCGCTTTTTTGATCACCATTTAGGCAATACTGCAAGTCAGTCAACGCTGGGTAAACTTGAATTCGATACGCCTGTTGCGGCGATAAGCGACTTCGTCGCCGCGTTTATCTATCGGTTGGAATTCGCCAAACCCTGCAGCAACCAGCTGTCCAGGCGGAACCCCTCGCGCGATGAGCGCCTTCACAACTGAAATAGCGCGGGCGGTGGAAAGTTCCCAGTTAGATGGAAACTGCGTGGTACGGATAGGCTGCCGGTCAGTATGCCCATCCACTCGAAGAATCCAATTAAGATCAGCGGGGATGCGGATAGACACCTGCTGCAGCGTTGCGGCGAGTTTGCCGATTTGGTCCCGTCCCCCTGAGTTTAGCTCCGCCGAACCCGAGGAAAACAATACTTCTGACTGGAAAACGAACCGATCGCCGACAATTCGGATCCCATTGCGGTTCCCAAGCACTTCGCGTAATCGACCAAAAAATTCTGAACGATACCGAGCCAGTTCCTCAACTTTGCTTGCTAGAGCCTCATTCAGGCGTTTTCCTAGACTGATGATCTGCACGTTCTGAGCGGCCGCTTTGGCTTCAGAGGCCTCAAGAGCTGCGTTTAGTCGGGCCAGTTGCTGGCGTAGCCCTGAAAGTTGCCTGTTTAGTGCTTCAACGAGTTTGCGGGCATTTTGGCCCGCCTGTTTTGCCTCGGTTAGATCGTTACCTGTACGCTCCGCCTGAGAAAGTAGTTCCCGAATCCTCAGGTCTCTTTTTTCTATTTTCTTTTGCGCCAATACCGTTCGATCCTTTTCGTCGGCAAGTTTGGCCTCTAGTTCCTTCGACTGATCCCGAAGCGCACCCAAGGACTTATCCCGCTGGGCGATGGTTGCCGCTAGTTGAGATACTTTTTTTTCCAGCTCTATGCGTAAGGTCTGTAGCGCTTTGATATCTCGGTTTATCTGTGATATTTCCGCAATCTGCGCCTTTATCTCGTCCTTGTTTTTCGCAACGGTTCCGAGCGTTGCCGCCAGTTCCACCTGAAGTGCATCGCGCTGTGGCAACAATTCAGCAAGCTGGCTGGACAATTGTTCTCTTGCCGTTGTCGATGCCTGAAGATCGGTTGTAAGGCGGGTCACCTCGTCGCGAAGACTGAGATTCGTGGACCGTTCCAGCGACAGCATTTCCGACAACTCTGCGACTTGACGGTTCAGACGTTCGAGTGCCTGATTACGGCCAGACAGGATCTCGCCGAGGAAAAACTGGGCTAATGTGAAAACCATCAACAGGAAAATAATGATGATTAATAACGCCGAGAGCGCGTCCACAAATCCAGGCCAGATATCGAACGCCCGTCTATGTCTGCGGATGGTTCCCGGCATTGGTTTCTTTATAGACTCGGCTCAGAACAGAGCGAAATAAAGGACATTTAACGTCCTGCTTTCTCGGCAATTGCGGCTAATGTGCGGGAGAGTACTCGGATTTCGGTGCGGATTTCTTCAGCCAGTTCCGTCCGCCCCTTGGTTGAATCTTCCAAAAGCCTGGCGAGATGCAAATCAATGTTGCGGAGGTGTGTGCGGACATCGTCCGTACTACTGTCACTCTGGGCTGATTTGGAGAGCGCACTTTCGATGCGCGAGAGAACTGGTGTCAGTTCCATTTGACTTTCGGCCAGCCGCACCATTAGGCTCTGTTCTGTCTTCATCTGATCCGTCAATGTACCAAGTCGTTCGACCAGACCAGTGATACCGCTGTTGGCACCTATGCGGGACTCCTCGCCGCGCTGCAGGGTGCGCTGCAAATTTTCTAAGCTGTCGGCGGTTTGTTCAAGCAAGGCTTGAACGTAGGCAGGGACGGATTGGTCTCCTTCAGCTAACAGAGCACCCGACCCAAGTCGGGTCTGACCAGATAGCCAAACTTCCAGATCATTGTAAAACCGATTTTGCGCCTGACCTGCCTGCAATTCCAGAAAACCCAAAACTAGAGAGCCAGCGAGGCCGAAAAGGGACGATGAAAACGCCGTGCCCATCCCCGATAATGGTGCCTGTAGGCCGGTTTTGAGGTCATCGAAAACTGGACCTAATTCCTTGGATCCCACAGACAAGTTGGCGATGACGCCGCTGACCGCGTCAATAGTCTGCAGCAGTCCCCAGAACGTACCCAGTAGACCGAGAAAAATTAGTAAGCCAATCAGGTAGCGCGAGATATCTCGCGATTCGTCTAACCGAGCACCGACCCCGTCAAGTAAAGACCGCATCGATAACGCCGAGAGGCTAAATCGTTCGCTTCTTTCGCCGAGCATCGACGCCATTGGTGCTAGCAGTCGGGGATCTGGTGATCCAGTTACCGAAGGCTGTCCCGCCCTAAAATGCTCAAGCCACGCGACTTCACGCGTGAGAACGAGGACGGTGCGAAAGATGTATCCAATACCTAAGATCAGAACCCCTAAAATAAGACCGTTCAGTGCAGGGTTCGACATGAAAGCATCGCGCATGCCTGGAAAAAGAGCTACTGCCACCGCCCCAACGGCTCCTAGAAACATAATCATCCGGATTAGATACCGTCGCGGATGGGTCATTGCTCAGCTAGCTCGGTTAGGTTTTTGAATGGAGAAACCGGCATTGCGGACCGGTCAGCGTGTCTTGAGGATGATATCGATTCGGTTGGGTGGGCCGCCTTCGGATTTGTTGCCCAATGCTCGAACGTCGATGCGGGTGCTAGGGATACCCTTTTCGATCAACTGAGAGCGCGCGGCCAGGGCCCGGGAAAGCGATAGGCGACGGGCTTGGCTTGGCGTGTGATCTCCGTCACCTGCATAGGCGAGCAGCTGCAACCTGAGAATTTTATCCTGCTTCAACAATTTAGCGACAGTGTCCAGCTGTGTCGCGGCGCCTTCGTTGATTGCGGCCGACCCAACACTAAACCCAAGACGGAACTGCCGACCTGGCTTATTGTCACCGGACCGTAACGGGCGCGAGGTCAGCGCCGCCACCTCTTTAGGTGCCCGCGGTGCCTTTGCCTTGGGTTTAGACAGATTAATCGCCGGTGGCGGGGGTAACTTTGCCTTAGTCACTATCTGCGGTGGCAGCGGTTTTTTCGGCTCGGCTAGGAGGGTAATTGGCTGTTTAGGTAGCGATTTTCTTTTGACTCTTGGTTTGGTGAGGATGGACTGTTCTCTCGCTTTTTTGGGCGGATTTAAGTGGACAATTCCAGCCGGTGTTGACGAGGGTTTCAGTTGAGACCTCCCACCGAGTGTAAATCGCGACCGGAGAGGCTGGCGGCCGCTAGGCATCATTAAAGTTCGAACCGACGGATGCAAAAGCTGCGTTCCCGTTCTTGCTCCTCCAAATTGATCGAGGACGCTAAGATCGACTGACACCGGCGCGTTATTATGGTTTCCGATCACCGTCTGCCCTCCAGCCGGACCCGTCGCCGCGATCGCGATACCGGAGACGATCGTTGCGGTCACCCACGTATTTACTGAGAATTTCGAGATCATGTTTCTCAACCCAAGTCTATGAACAAGAACATTCTGCAGCGGCATACAAACCCCACAGCTTTTAGCCTACCCCAGTGGGGCCAGTCGAACAACTGGTTTAGTTGCTAGCTATCCAAGCAACCTATTGAAATATAGAGGTCATTCCGTAAGTTTGAGCTTCTCCAAGCGCACTGCGTCCATTAGCAGTTTACGCAGCGGATTATACAAACTTTGATTGGTCGCAATGATTGAGTTGCCGAAAAGCACTGAATTACGGCCGTCAATCTCGCTCACCAGACCCCCGGCTTCGCGGACGATAACTATGCCGCCCGCTATATCCCATGGTAAAAGGCCGGTTTCCCAAAAACCTTCGTATCGCCCAGCCGCAACATAAGCGAGATCCAGCGCCGCCGATCCTAGCCGACGGACGCCTGCGGTAGTTTCCATGACTGCCTTTAGCATGACCATGAAGGATTTCCGTCCAGTTCGGTCGCCAAAGGGGATACCCGTAGCAATAAGAGCATCCGCCAAAGTTTTGCGTTCGGAGACCCTTAAACGGCGCCGGTTCAGATAAGCCCCCTCACCATTTTCCGCCCAGAATAGCTCGTCTCGGATGGGTTCATAGACAATACCTGCAACCAGTTCGCCACTGCGTTCAACGCCGATCGAGATAGCGAAATGAGGTATGCCGTGCAAAAAATTGGTGGTGCCGTCAATGGGGTCGATGATCCAGCGTTCGTCACCATTCTCGGCCTGTACCTCCCCACCTTCTTCCATCAGAAAGCCGAAACTAGGCCGGGCCTTCGACAACTCGTCATACAGAATTTGTTCGGTACGCCGGTCCGCCTCAGTGACGAAATCACCCGGTCCCTTGCGTGATACCTGCAGCTGTTCGATTTCACCGAAGTCGCGCACCAACCGCCGTGACGCTTTGCGGGCGGCGGCATCCATGACATTAATAAGCGGTGTGGGCAAAGACATGGCGAAGACGGTCTTTCAATTAGCTGGTGGTTGCGCTGATGGCACAGCAGGTAATTATTTAGTCTTTAGAGCGTTCTACGTATGATGCGTCTTCGGTATTCACCACAATCCGCGTACCGGCCACAATATGTGGCGGTACCATCACGCGTACGCCATTTTCTACAACCGACGGTTTATAGGAAGACGACGCAGTCTGTCCTTTTACGACTGGGTCGGCTTCAATTACCTCCACCGTCACGTGTTGAGGCAGGCGAACACCCGCGATACCGCCGTCAATCAGATCAGCCGTAACTGCCATACCGTCCTGCAAGAATGCCGCAGCATCGCCGATCTGGTCAGCTTCGACGGTGAACTGTTCGTAGCTTTCGCTGTCCATGAATGTGATCTGTTCACCATCTGTATAGAGATACGTCGCTTCCTTTTCCTCTACCATTAGCTTTTCAACCGACTCTGACGTCCGAAATCGTTCGTTTGTCTTGTTACCCGATTTTACGTCACGCATTTCCACTTGGATAAAGGCGTTGCCCTTTCCGGGCAGTAGCATCTCGGTTTTCAGCACGGTCCACCGCTTGCCAGAATGCTCGATGACATTGCCGGGGCGGATAGTGTTTGCCTGGATTTTCATCCTAAATTTCCGCTTTTTGATTGGAACCGTAGACCTATCAGCTTGGCCCAGAATGCGCAATTAGGGAGGGGCCTTTCTCGTTAGGCAGAGGCTTCCTCTCTGTTTTTGAGCCGGATAAGTTTAAATATCCTCATAGTCATGCTCGGCGTCTTGAAAATCCGTAATTTTCCATTCGTTGTTGGAGGGTTTTATCCCGGAGGATTGTGCCGAAACTTTTCCGTACCCGCCTGGAATATCTACAACATACGTTGGCAGGCACAGACCCGAAATGCGTCCTCGCAGGGTGTCTACCAGTTCTCGTCCTTCTTTTAAGGTCAGGCGGAAGCGGCTGGTGCCACGGGCGCGGTCCGGGTGATGGAGGTAGTACGGTTTGACCCGCAGCGCGATTAGGCGGCGGAACAGGTCGGATAGTGTATTGGCATCGGCATTTACTCCTCTTAGCAGAACTGATTGGGACAGTAGCGCAATTCCGCCACGTGTTAGCCGGTCGCAGGCACCGGCAACGTCAATAGTAAGTTCGCGGGAATGGTTAACATGCAGAACCATCCAGACCGGCAGGCCGCAATGCAAAGCGTTAATTAATCTGTCGGTTACACGACCCGGCAGGACAATTGGGACGCGAGTGTGGATGCGTAGATTGTTGAGGTGCCGGATTTCGGCCAGCCGAGTTAACAGCGCGCCGAGGCGGGCGTCGGAAAGAGACAGTGGATCGCCGCCTGTGAGGATCACCTCCCGGATACCTTGGTGAGCTTCGATATAGGCTATAGCCGCGTCGATATCCGATTCAGAAGGGGAGGCAGCGTCACGCCCGACACGGTCGCGGCGGAAGCAGTATCGGCAATACACTGGACAGGATAGTGTCGGCATCAGCAGTACCCGGTCGGGATAGCGGTGCACCAAACCTGGCACCGGAGAATTTGCATCATCGCCGATCGGATCTTCGAGTTCGCCTTCCGATATTTCCAGTTCTTCAGCGTCGGGCACAAACTGATGTGCGATAGGATCCTCCGGATCGGTTGGGTCAATTAGTGATGCGAGTCCAGCAGGGATCGCAACGCTATAACGCTTGCCGATCTGATCCATGGTTTTTGTCTCTTCGCGCGCGACCAGCCCCGCGTCAGCAAGTTGTTTTCCGGTACGCAGGACGGCAGGTGGAAAATTGGTATTTGGCAAGGTGACTGTCTCCGTTCAATTGGGCATTATCGCTTCTATGCCGCAGAACGAAAACCTACAATCGTCTTCCGAATCTTGGTGGCGCCCTGACCGGTTCGAGGCCCGCGCCGATTATTTAGTATGCCGCGTTGATATGCTTAAATCCGCCCGCGAATTACTAGATTCTATCGGCTATGTTGAGGTTGACACCCCGGCGCTGCAGGTATCCCCCGGAATGGAGCCGCATCTGAATGTGTTTGAAACGATCCTCCGCGATCCGTGCGACGACAGCCGGACGATTTACCTTCACACGTCACCGGAATTTGCGATGAAAAAGCTTCTGGCGGCTGGCATGAAGCGCATCTTTCAATTTGCCCGTGTTTTCCGCAATGGCGAACGCTCGGCAAAACATCATCCTGAATTCACTATGCTCGAGTGGTATTGCGCCGATGCAGACTGGCGTACGCTGGCCGAAGAGACGGCGGATTTTGTGCGCGCGATATGTGGTCCCGTGGCACGCCACGGTGATTGCGTCTGCAATATATCCGGATCATGGGAGTATCTCTCCGTCGCAGAGGCGGTAGAACGTAATACTGGAATCGATCTACTGGCGACGGCGCCGGATCCATTGGTTCCGGATGCGGAGGCCCTTCGTACAGCCGCCGACGGGATCGGTATTCACACAATTGACGACGATACTTGGGAGGATATTTTTTTTCGTATTTTTTTGGAGCGTATAGAGCCGGGGCTCGGCATGGGCGTACCAACGGTTCTCCATTCCTATCCTGCGTCGATGGCGGCGCTGGCCCGGATATCGCCCGAAGACCCCCGTATATCTGAACGGTTCGAGATTTTCGTTTGCGGGATGGAGCTGGCGAATGGGTATGGCGAACTTACCGATGTAGCTGAGCAGCGGGTACGGTTCGCGGCTATGACCCGGCAGCGGATTGCGTCGGGCCGTGATCCAGTTCCGGTCGATGAGGATTTTCTAGCAGCACTGCAGTCGGGGATTCCCGACTGCGCGGGCGTTGCACTTGGGTTCGATAGGCTTGTCATGTTAGCCACAGGCGCCGAGCGTATTGAGGATGTATTGTGGGTCCCGGTGTCGGGCGTGGACGGCTATTCCACCGGACAGGGGGCTAACCGCGGAAGGAGGGCATGACCTGTTCGCCGAACAGCTTAACCGAGCGTTGCGTTTCTTCCGGCGTAAGATCACCGAACGCGATTTGGCTGACTAGGTAGCTGGCCGTCGCCGTGGCCATGCGCTCGGCCAAAAACTCGCTTACCTGTTCCGGCGTCCCGGCTACTGCACGGCCCTCTGCTGCCATCCCTTCAAATTTGGCAGGGCGTTGGTGTTTGGGGACTGCCATGTCGTGGCGGCGGAATAGCCAGTTAAAGCTGTCGTGCCAGACGGCATAGGCTCTGCCGGCGGTCTTCCGTGCTCGGTTTTCGTCCTCATCCACGTGGACAAATATGCCGAGACCAATCAGTGGTAGGCTCTCTAAAGACCCTTTCTCTTGAGACCAAGTGCAGCGAAAACTATCCGCGAACGTGCGGGTTTGCTCTGCGGTATCAAGACTGACGATGTTACTACCCATCCGTGCTGCCCTCGCCGCGCTTTCCTTTGAATGTACGCCGTACCACAACGGCGGGTGGGGCTTCTGATATGGCTCGACCAGCAGCGGCACCTCATCGACTCGGTTGAATGTACCTTTGCCGTCGAGGCTATTTCCCGCCAGTGCCGCTAGAATGCGTTCGACGTTTTCCCGATAGGTCTCTTCTGCTTCTGAGTGGTCGTTGCCGAAATATGCTGCCTCGATCGGAGATGCGCCGCGTCCGAACCCAATATCTAGTCGCCCCTTGCTTATCTGATCGACCATGCAAATTTCCTGCACAAGCCGGAATGGATGGTAAAGGGGCAAAGCGAATACCAACGGACCGAAACGCAGCCGGGTTGTGCTTCGTGCTACGGCCGAGAGGTAGACAGTTGGTGAAGGTGCCATGCCTAACGGCGTGGAATGATGTTCCGCAACGTGGTAACCACGGAAACCGTACTCGTCGAGCAGGCTGACTAATTTAAGCCTGTCCTCGTAATACTGATGCAGCGGCGAACCGTTGGCGTCTACGTGATCGAATACACCGAATTGCATCTCTTATCTTACCACTCAATCGTTTACTATATCGGGCCGTTTTTTGTGAAATCCCCTTTCAAAATGACCACGGCCTTCGAGATCGCCCTGCTCGAATATCCAGCTATAGCCGCGCGGCGGGTTTGAGAGAATTTCCCAACAATTTTCGTCGAGGTCCCAAAACTTGAAGCTGTATGTGCCATGTTGTTCGACCGGACGTGTAATATCGGTTAGGCTCCATTTTTCTGCTTGGGCGACTGAAGTTTTGTATGCTCGATCCACGTCGTCAACAGTCTCTACGTCGAGCCCGTTATGGTAGTGACGTGGCATCTTTTCCTTATTTTTAATCTGAACCACTGCGTACACGTGCGCAGTTCCGAGACGTATCATTAGCGAAATGGGGCTGGTCTGGGTCGTTTCGATTCCTAAGAATTCCTCGTAAAACCGCCGCGATTTCTGCAGGTCGCGGCAGCCGAGAGTGCCGTGCGACAGAAACCTTGTACGGATGGCTGGCTCGATAAATTCCGTTTTGGGCATTATGGGTTTCCAGATGACGGCGTTGTTATTAACGGATTAGGCCCGACAAGCACTGGGTGCGTCAATTGGTGCTTGCCATTTTTTGATTGAAGTTCTTTACAGCTGCCGCCGGCCCTCCGGGATAATCCCAGACGCCGCCGCCGACGGCGAGAAAGTCTGCGCCCGCCTTAATGATGCTGCTGCAGTTGTCAACAGTTATGCCGCCGATAGCAACGCAAGGGACCGTCATCATTTCCTGCCACCAAGAGAGAATTCCAGTATCTGCTGGCGTCGTTATCTGTTTTGTGGTGGACGGAAAGAATGCGCCGAACGCGACGTAGTCTGCGCCTGCTTGTCCGGCGTCAAAGGCCAATTCCCGTGACGACTTGCAGGTCATGCCGACAATCGCGTTGTCCCCCACCAACCGCCGGGTGTCCGCGTAAGGGAGGTCCTCCTGACCCACATGAACGCCATCGCAGCCCATCTCTGCGGCAAGGTCGGCTCGGTCGTTCATGATGAAGGCGACATCGCGGTCTTGGGCCACTGGCCTTAGGACTTCTGTCGCGCGGCGTATGTCGTCGTCGGTGACGTCCTTAAGACGGAGTTGCACACATGCGACATTGCCTCCATCCAGTGCTGCGCCCAAGGTTTGGGCGAATGCTGCCGCCCCTCCCGAATCAAAAGCTGGAGGCGATATTAGGTAAAGTTGGCAGGTCTCGGCGCGAATATGATGGGTTTCCCGACTTACACTTTATGCTGATAAATCTTGATAATGTGATCAAGCATTGCCAGCGCTTCTTCTTTGGGACGCTGAAATGTATTGCGGCCAATAATGGAGCCATTGCCACCGCCATCCCGGATGGCGGTGGCCTCCTTGTAGATGCCCTCCAGGTCCTTGGCTTCTCCACCAGAAAAAACGACGATGCGCTTACCGTTAAAGCACGATTGCACCACGTGCTCGATTCGCTGGGTCAAAGTGGCGACTGGGATGCTTTGAGTGTCGTATACTTTTTTCGCCGCGTCGAGGAATATCGCGCCTGTTGGCGGTTTAACCTTGATGATATGCGCCCCGATGAGTGCGGCCATATGTGCCGCATAGGCGCAGACGTCCAACGCGGTCTCTCCTTCCTTGTCCATAATCCCACCGCGGGGATAGGACCAGACAACGACGGCAAGACCGACGGATTTGGCTTCCTCGGCTAGTTCTCTAATTTCCTCGATTAGTTCGAACTGATACTCGGATCCCGGATAAATCGTGAACCCGATAGCCGAACAGCCGAGCCGCAGCGCATCGTTGACGGTTGCGGTCACGGCCTGATCTTTTTCCGTCGCGAGAGAATTGGCCGAGTTACATTTTAGGATTGTCGGGATAGCACCGGCGAAACTGTCCGCGCCCGCCTCTATCATACCGAGTGGCGCGGCATAAGCAGACAGGCCAGCATCGATCGCGAGTTGGAAATGATAATGCGGATCGTAACCCGCCGCGTTCGGAGCGAAACTGCGCGCTGGCCCATGCTCGAAACCTTGGTCGACCGGCAGGATTATTAGCTTGCCGGTGCCGCCGAGTTTTCCGTTCATCAGGATTTGGGCCAGATTACCCTTTGTGCCGGGATTGTCGCTTTCGTATCCAGCGAGAATTTTCTTCACTTTTTGGCTGATGCGCATCGATCGACCCTCCGTTGAGCTGAAGTCTTTGAATACTCCATAGATTTGATGATTTCAATCTCTACAGCCCTAATTTGTCCCGGAAAACTGGGATTCTCGGCTGAGCTCTGCTGCGAGCGATTCGGGGCCGCGCAGTCTACTACGGCCCCCATTTCGGTCAGGTTGACGCCGCTTTCGTCAACATCGTATTGTGCAAAAAGAAAAAAAAATCGGTGGGTTAGGGTGCTTAGTGTTGAAACTAGATGAAGCAGAAAGACGCCTTCAGCGGGCCGTCACAGATTTGGAACAAGTGGTGTGCGCCAAATATGGGAATGGAGGTGCTGCGTCTCCGGATAATGCGGAAGTGGCTTTAGCGTCTGCTCGTGCTAAAGCCGACGAACTTCAGGTGCTAAACGCGTCCGTCGCCGAAAGGCTCGATATCGCGATTATGCGGGTTAAAACAATTTTGGAAAACGGAAATGGCGCAGGTTGAGGTCAGGATCAACGGACGGAATTATCAGGTCGCCTGCGACGACGGTCAGGAGGGTCATCTCCTTCAACTTGGCGAATACATAGACATGCGGGTGCAAGAGTTGGTGTCCACTGTCGGTCAGGTGGGTGATTCCCGCCTTTTAGTCATGACGTCGTTGTTAGTTGCGGACGAACTTGCCGAAACCCACGCCAATCTCGAAAAAACATCCACCCGCGTTGAATTGGCCGCATCGGCGAATGAATTGGAAGCCAAACTTGCCGGGATAGTCGACAACGTCGCCGCCCGGATTGAGGCCCTAACTAAAGGCCTATCGGACGCTAGGTCGGTTTAGGCGCTGAAGTTCATTTCCCGTTTGCCTTTTTTGCCTTAGGTTAGGGCTTGGCGGTGCTATCCGGCGCGATAAGTCATTACATCCCTGGGGCCAATACAATTCTCTCGGGAACTGCCTCTGTCGGGGTCTTGGCCTCGGCATGCGGTGCCCACCTGTTTAGTACAGGCCGCAGAGGATCATACTGACAACCGGCCACGATGGCTCCGCCGCTTCGTTTTCTGACAACCGGACGGGTTTCAGCTTTGTCGAGGGGTATAGAAAAGGTCGACCAGGAAAAATCAGCGCTACGCGTCGAACTTCGGCGTCGACGCAGTAAAGCGCATTCAATACGAGGCCCCGCCGCCGCAACCGCGCTGGCGAGCAGGTTCTTAACGCATTTCGGTGAGACGATAATGGGCGACATCGTTGCCGGTTACTGGCCGATGAAAGACGAAATCGATATTCGCCCAGTGCTGAACGAACTCGCAAATTGTTCCGCGACTGCGGCGCTTCCTTTGGTAATGGGCAGGGAAGAGCCGTTAACTTTTCGCCAATGGTCCCCCGGTGACAGGCTGTTGCGGGGGGACTTCGGTGTGTCCCAGCCGAATTTCTGTTCACCCGTAGTGGTCCCGGATATCGTGATCGTGCCGATGCTAGGTTTTGACGCGTCTGGCAACCGGCTGGGATACGGTGAGGGATATTATGACCGAACCCTTGGCAAGATTCGAGGTAAACACGGAATCCTGACCGTTGGGGTAGCCTATGACGAACAAGAATGTGAAAAAATACCGGTAGAAGTGAAGGACGTACCGCTGGATACGATAATGACCGACCGGCGAACGATCACACCCGCGAAATAAGGAAGCACCATTTTATGAGAATTCTGATTTGTGGTGATGTGGTGGGCCGGTCCGGCCGCATCGTGGTGGCAGAAAACCTACCCGAACTGAGAGACCGCTACGCTGTTGATTTTGTTATCGTCAACGGTGAAAACGCTGCCGGTGGCTTCGGCATAACGCCAAAAATCTGCAATGAGTTTTTTAATGCCGGTGCTGACGCCATTACGACCGGAAATCATGTCTGGGATCAAAAGGACATAATCCCGTACTTCGATAAAGAACCGCGAATTCTGCGGCCGGCCAACTTTCCGAGGGGCACGCCCGGAAAGGGCGCCGCGCAGTTTATCGATGCCCGCGGCCGTAAAGTCGTGATCTTTCACCTCATGGCGCGGTTGTTTATGGATCCGCTGGACGATCCGTTTGCCGCTGTAGCCGAGATGCTCAATACTTGGCGCCTCGGCGGGAATGCCGATGCAATCGTGCTAGATTTTCACGGGGAAGCGTCGAGCGAAAAAATGGCGATGGGACACTTCCTCGACGGGCGTGTTTCGGCAGTCGTTGGGACGCACACGCACGTACCAACTGCCGACGCCCAAGTGTTCACCGGCGGTACAGGATACATGACTGATATAGGTATGTGCGGCGATTACGACTCTGTCATTGGTATTCGTAAAGAGACTTCTGTCGAACGTTTTGTGCGAAAGATGCCAACCGCCCGGATGGAAGCGGCTCAAGGGGAGGCGACCCTGTGCGCCGTCCTGATTGACACCGACGACGTGACGGGCCTCGCCACTAGTATCCGTCCGATCCGTATTGGCGGGCGGCTGCGGGGCGAGCAACCGGGTTTATTGCCGGAATAAATATAGGCTAAGCCGATCGGGGCGTGCCGCACGGTTGACGCCCGTGACCTAACAACTTCGGAGGGGAAGAAGTGCAACTTCCCGAAACGTCTGCATTCCTGCGCTGTCGGGAAATGCTGTGCAAATAACCCGCAGGCCTTTGACTGTTAAGTCTAAACCCGAGGCTAAGCTATTAGCCTAAGGTGATTGGCGCCCTATTCCTGCCATATTATCCGATTAGTATCCTAACACGAGCCGGAATCGCTCGTAAATGTGGGGGTTCGGGGTCGCAATTACACTAAATATAGTATAGATTGCGGCCGTTTGTGGGACAAAGCTGGAGCGATAATGGCGGGCCATTCCAAATTCAAGAATATCCAGTACCGAAAAGGCGCCCAGGACGCGAAGAGAGCTAAGGTTTTCACCAAACTTATCCGGGAGCTCACGGTTGCCGCTAAAAGCGGAGCGGATCCGGATGCTAACCCTCGTCTACGCGCGGCTATCGCCGCGTCCAAAAGTGCCAATATGGGCAAAGACACTATGGAGCGCGCAATTGCCCGTGGTTCTGGCACTGGTGAAGGTGAACAATATGAAGAAATTCGTTACGAAGGCTACGGGCCCAAAGGCGTCGCGGTCATCGTCGAGGCGCTGACCGACAACCGTAACCGTACCGCCAGTGATATTCGGGCGGCATTTACTAAGTTTGGTGGCAATCTTGGCGAGACCGGTAGCGTCAGTTTCATGTTCGATCGGGTCGGACAGGTGATTTTTTCCACTGATGTGGCTGATGCAGACACTGTTTTCGTGGCCGCGCTTGACGTTGGTGCGGGCGATGTCGAAACGAGTGAGGCCGGGCACGAGATCACATGCGACCCAAACGAATTCAATGATGTCCGTGATGACCTTGAGACTAAGTTCGGCACGGCGGAATCCGCGGAACTGACTTGGAAGCCCCAGACCACCGTAGACCTTGATGCGGACAGCGCCAAAACCATGCTCAATCTGCTCGATGCACTGGAGGACAACGATGATGTCCAGAGGGTATCGTCCAACGTCGAAATCCAAGACGCCGTCATGGCACAACTCGCGGACTGAGAGAAGGATGCGCGCATGGCGATAAGGTTAATCGGCCTAGACCCCGGGCTGCGCCGAACGGGTTGGGGCGTGATTGAAGTTGACGGCAGCAGTCTAGTCCATGTTGGTTCCGGCGCGATTACTTCGAGCCCCGACCTGCCGCTCTCTGATCGGCTGTGCCAACTATTCGATGCCCTCACCGGCGTGCTTAACGATCACGCACCCGCGGAGGCGGCGGTTGAGGAAACGTTCGTAAACAACAACCCGTCCTCGACACTCAAGCTCGGCCAGGCCAGAGGCGCCGTGATGCTGGCGCCGGCGCGCCTCGCGCTCCCGGTCGCCGAATACTCTGCTAATCTGGTTAAGAAATCTCTTGTCGGAAATGGTCATGCCGATAAGAATCAAGTGCAGAAGATGGTAAGCGTCTTGTTGCCGGGAGCAAAACCGAAGACTGTGGATGCCGCGGATGCGCTTGCCATCGCTATTTGCCACGCCCATCACCGCCGAGTGCCGAAAATTGCCGACAACGTCCTGCAGAGGGCGCCCGCATGATTGCAAAGCTAACCGGGTTACTAGACTCGGTCGGAGAAGACTGGGCCGTGATCGATGTCAATGGCGTTGGTTATCAGGTGTTCTGCTCCACCCGGACGCTGGCGCAGTTGCCTGGCCGAGATGAGTCGGTTTCTTTCGTTATCGAAACGCACATCCGCGAAGATCACATTCATTTATACGGGTTTCTGGAACAGAGCGAACGCGAGTGGTTCCGTCTGCTGACTACTGTGCAGGGGGTCGGTGCGAAGGTCGGACTGGGAATTCTCTCGGTGCTCGCACCCAAGGATTTGTCGGACGCAATCCTCGCCCAAGACAAGGGCATGATTACCCGGGCTTCGGGTGTGGGCCCGAAATTAGCTACACGCCTGCTGACGGAGCTAAAGGATAAGGTGGGCGGTCTTCCAGAACTTGCGTCAACACTTTCTACTGGTGCGGTTGTAGATGACAATGACGCAGCGCGAGGGCCTTTTGATGACGCTGTATCGGCTTTAGTGAATCTAGGTTATCAGCGCGCTGCCGCCTTCGCTGCCGTGTCCGGCGTCACCCGGAACATCGGAGATGATTTACCGGTAGAGGATCTGATACGGGCCGGTCTTAAGGAACTGACGGCGTGACCGAAGACCGAGCCGTCGACGTCGATTTTGTGGAAGACGACCAGCCCGAAAAATATGTCCGCCCGCAATTGCTGAGCGATTTTGTGGGCCAACCCGCCCTGCGGGAAAATCTTGGCGTATTTGTGGAAGCAGCCCGCGGCCGCCGTGAAGCCATGGATCACGTACTTTTGTTCGGACCGCCCGGACTGGGCAAGACAACTCTAGCGCAGATCGTCGCGCGGGAACTGGGTGTCGGTTTTCGCGCGACGTCGGGGCCGATAATAGTTAAGGCGGGAGATCTTGCTGCCATTCTGACCAATCTAGAACCGCTCGATGTCCTGTTTATTGACGAAATCCATCGGCTGAATCCAGCGGTTGAGGAAATCCTGTATCCCGCCATGGAAGACGGCAGGCTTGACCTGATCATCGGAG
>JAYYZV010000007.1:0-9902 GCA_036339975.1 Pseudomonadota bacterium
AGCCATGGTCATTAGGGTAGTACGGATCTCCGCCGACGAAGTACGATCGCGCCCCTTCCCGGTCGAGACGAATGACGTCCGCCAGGGTCGGTTTAAACAGGAGCGGTTCGTCCGGCGTACCGAAGTCGTATAGATCCAGCAGCCCGTCAACATCGCGGTCGATAAGACATTTCACCCAGGCACCTTGCGCTGCAATAACTTCTGCCCTTGTCATCGGTTGGAAATCGCGCTGAGAAATTGCTCTTGCTCCTCACTAATTGACAGACCAATAATCTAGTGGAAAAGAACGAATCTGCGATTGGGATTAAGCTGGCAGCCTGTCAAGGCAGTGCCACTAAGCTGCCGGGACGGCGAAATAGTCCTACGGAACCCCACACGCCGGCCGACAGGTTCGTTCAGCAATAATCTGTCTTGCAGAACCTCTTTGCCGAGGGCCGAACACGGCTCATGCTTGATCAGCCGAGCATTTTCTTAATGGTCCAAACCTCCATCCGCCGACCGTTGCTGCTTTGCGCTGCGACGTGCGCGCGGACCTCGTCCGGCACAAGGGAAGACCTTGCCCGACGGATTGACAGCCTACCACACATACGGCTACCGGCACTCAGCTTTCGATTGTTCGACCACCCGATCCAGCATCTATAAGCCCTTCAGCATGGCGATGCCGTGTGTATCGATTTCCGTAAGTCGCGGCCCAAGAGGGCCTCATTACATTTTCGAGCCTGACGATCTAACCGCTCCCGCGAGTCAACTAACATCGGCATTTTCAGACGGACCACGTCCCACTTCCGTTCGATGGTGACAGCTACCTCAACAACATCGTCGGCTAACGCCTGCACGCGGATGCGATTGAGCTTCTTCGCGTCGGTCACTGTGTCGCACTCCTCTCACCGGTGGTCAGACATACATAACCTGCATGGCTGTAGTGGGACAGCCGCTTGCGGGAAGGTGCCAAGAGCTTCCCGCAACCTCCGGGCTGGGGAGCGATAGATCCCTTTTCGCTCCCCAGCTTCCCGGTGGTTTTTTGGCGCCGCGCGATGGCGGGACATCTCGGGGCGCTGGGAAGGCGCCGGAATTCTTGGAGAAATGGAACCAATCCAGAACAAAACCCAAAAAATAAAGCGCCCCATGAAAAAGTTCGAACCCATCACCATCCGAACGATCGACGACCTGGTCCAACGCGTCAGGGGCATGGCTGGTCTCTTGGAGTACCCCGGGGAGGATATTTGACGTGACCCAAAAAGCCTGCAGAATGTTGACTCCGTTTTACTCACCGACGGAGAACCCAGCGGTATGTTGGGAAACATGAAGAAACGGAATGCCTGAAGATTACCTCTCAGAGAAATTTCTTGTTCCACTCCTGCAAAAACTTGTCCGCCACCCCAGCGAACAAACAGATCTTCAGGAAGCGGACCCAGAGGTCAAGGCATTCATCCGTGACTGTCTTGCACCCGAGATAAAACGCCTCGAGATCGGCGCCTTCCGTTACGATGACATGGGAAACCTGATCCTCGAAATCGGGCCGGCTGACACCGGCCGATCCATTCTGTTTATGACCTACGCAATGACCCACCCGGCGTCAGATATGTCTGACCCCTTCTCGGCAGAATTGATAGACACGTCAGCTGGAGCAGCCGTCCGGGGACGCGGCGTCGCCGAGCAGAAAACAGCGATGACGGCGGCGGTGGCGGCGATAGCGCAAGCGGCGCATACCGATCTCGGCGGGCGCCTGATATTCGCTGCCGTGAGTGCGGGCGAGACGGGGCGTCACGATGCCGTCGCAAGCGTTCTTCGCGCGCTCTCCGGTCCGCCAGATTATGCGATTGTCTGTATCGGAACGGATGGAAAAGTTGCCGCCGGCAATAAAGGTCGTATCGACATTGATGTCACCGTCCGCGGGCAATCCATTCACTCGAGCATGCCGTGGAACGGCATCGACGCGATCGACGGTGCGCGTCGGTGTCTCGTAGCGCTGGACGAACTGGATCTGGGCGTACCCGAACATCCCGCGTTCGGACCAGCGACGTTGACGCCGACATCGATAAAAAGTGGGCCCAATGCAACTCATACCCTACAGAACATTGTGGAGATGAGGTTTGATCGACGGCTCCTACCCGGTGAAGATGTTGAGGAGGCATTCGCCAAAGTGGAGGCGGCTTTACCCCAAGACGGTCTTTGGTCTGTAGATTGTGCCCGTGGCCCCTTTATGTATCCTAACGAAGTCGCTGACGATGGGCCGCTTATAAAACTTCTAGATCTCTCCTATCAGGACGCAGGGTTTTCAGGCGCCGAGCGCATCGATTGCAGTTTCGCTCTGGACGCCGGGTATTTCGGACATCTCGGCAGGGAGGCCGTGATGCTCGGCCCGGGCGAGATCGACCAATTTCACTCCGATGAGGAAAGCGTGCTGGTCTCGGACATGGTGAATATGTCAAAAATCTATCGCGCACTGATTGAACACGCGCTGAATTCATAGATCACGGCGGAGACAACGACAGATGAAGGCTGCGGTAATTGAGAAACAGGGTGGCATCGAAAACATCGCATACCGTGACTGGGAAGACCCAACCCCCGGAGACGCGGACGTCGTTGTTTCCGTGCGCGCATGCGGACTGAACCACCTCGATATATTCGTAAGAAGGGGCATGCCGGGATTTCCGGTCCCAATGCCCTTTATCTCAGGGGGTGATATTGCCGGCGTTATTGAGGAAGTCGGCTCATCGGTCTCGGGCTGGTCTAAGGGCGACCGTGTAACGCTTAACCCTCAGACCGACGAAGGAATGATAGGCGAGGAACTGGTCGGAGGACTGGCAGAAAAAGTCCGCGTCCCATCCAAAAATCTCGTAAAGCTGCCGGACAACGTTTCCTTCGAAACGGCCGCGGCCATCCCAATCAATTACGGAACCGCTCACCGGATGCTTTTCACTCGCGGCCGTCTTCATCCCAGTGAAACAATGCTAATACTGGGCGCCAGCGGGGGCGTTGGGCTGGCTTGCGTCCAGTTCGGCCAGATGGTCGGCGCGAGGATTATTGCCGCCGCAGGAACCGACGAAAAATGCGATCGACTTTCCGAAATGGGTGCCGACCATGTGATCAACTACCAGTCGGAAGACTTTAGCCGGGCGGCCTGGCTTGCATCCGGGAAGGAAGGCTGCGACGTCGTGATAAATTTCACTGGGGGCGAAACCTGGGCTCCCTCGCTCCGCGCGGCCAAGAAGTGTGGCCGCGTCCTAACCTGCGGTGCGACTGCCGGTCATGATCCTCAGACAGATCTCAGATATCTTTGGGTCCGCGAGCTCGATGTTCTTGGCTCAAACTCTTATTCACAGGAGGACGTGGCTCGCTCAGTCGATTACGTGGCAGACGGCAAACTGTCTCCAGTCGTTAGCCACACTTTTCCACTTGAAAAACTGGGCACAGCCGAGCAGCTTATGGAAGATCGGGGCTTTTTCGGTAAGATCGTTCTCACCCCCTGACCGTACCGCGAGGTCTGCCCGGTCAGTCGCTACCTATAGAGCCATCTCCGCCGATGCGTTCAGTTACCTCAGAGAGGGCCTGCGTCCGATCGATCTTCCCGGCGCCGTTTAAGGGCAATTCATTTACGAAAAATATCCGCCGAGGATGCGCATAAGCCGGGCCGTTCGCCAGCGTAAATTCCTTCAAAGCGCTCTCATCCACCTCAGCATCTCTCCTCAGAGTTACAAGGGCCGCGGGCGCGAATCCTTTGACTACGTGCGGCACCGGCACCACGACTGCGTCGACAATTTCCGGGTGCTGAACCAGCAGGAGTTCCACCTCCTTCGGATTGATGTTTTCACCGCCGCAGGAAAACTGGTCATCCGTCCGACCCATGAAGTAGAAGAACCCGTTTTCATCGCGCCGGAAAATGTCCCGCGTTTTGAGATACCCATCCACAAGACGCTCGGCGTCGAGCTCGGGACGATTGTTATAACCGCTCAGCACCGCGGGTGACCTGACCCAGAGCTCTCCTTCACGCTCGTCCTCCTTACCTTCTGCGCCGACCAGCTTCACGTCAACTTCGGGCGCTACAAGTCCGCAGCTTCCGAGCGGAGAACCTCCACCATCCATTGGCTCGCGTAACGGGCCACCACCTTCCGTCAGGCCGTAAGCCTCGATTACGGGAACCGAGAAAGCGCTCTCTACTGCCGCAATCAAATCTGCACCCACGACGGCCGATCCCATCTCGAGGCTTTTCAGTGCAGGAAACTCCAGACGTGAGAGCAGTTCTTCTTCCGCGAGCACCATGCGGTACATAGCAGGCACGCCGCCCGTGTGGGTGCAGTGGTATTCGGCAAGGGCCGTTAGAAACGCCTTCGGCTCAAACCTCGTAAGGATTACCACCGATCCACCCACATGCAGCTTCGGTTTTACTGAAACACGCATGGCGTTTTTGTGAAACAGCGGACCTGCAATCAGGGCGCGGTCGTTGGGTTCCGCGGGCCAGTATTTCTGTGCGACGCGAATACCCCACAACATACCGTCATGCGGAAGCAATACACCTTTGGGGACACCCGTGGAACCGGAGGTATAAGGTAAAAAAGCTGTTTGCCCTCTCTCAATCTTCGGCGGTCTAAGTTCACTGGCGTCGCTTTCGGATATCCATAAAGCATAGTCGAGCCAACCGGTGGAGACAGGCATTGTTGCGATACGCAAGGATAATGACGCCTCTTCAACTATCTGGGCGATCTCTGGATGACACATCGGGTCTATGATGGCGGCGCCCGCGCCAGCATCCGCGATTATGAACCTGATCGTGTCCGCGCCCAATTTATGGTTCAGCGGAATTGGGACACACCCCGCCCTCATTGTCCCGAAAAAAGCTTCGATAAATTCAGACCGGTTCTCCATTGCCAAAAGGACACGGGTATGTGGCTGAAGGCCTGCTTTTTGCAGAGCCGATCCGACACGACTCATCCTGTCGTCAAGTCGAGCGTGGGTAAGTTCGGTTGGAGGCGTCTTAGACATATCTATGACGGCCACTCTGTCACTGTATTTTTTAGCGGCAGCGCTGTTGAAAAATCCCAGATTATTCTCTCGATGATCCATGCTCGCACCCTTATGAGCGTATCTGTCGGTTGACGGCCGTGGACTTCTTGATGACATTTACCGCGAATGCGGTCGGCGGTATCGAGGCTGCAAAAAACCACATTCCAATATCCATGCGGGCCCCGGCGATGCCAGACGCCTTTGCAAAAAATTGCATCTCGATGGTTTTTTCCTTGATCGATGGAGGGATGCGTTTCGAGCTCGTTGTTACCGTTGACGGTTCGCTTGTCTGGGATTTTTCACCGGTCGGTTGCTCGTAGCCAACCATAAGCCACATGACCACGCCGATTATCACGTAGGCTACCGCGTAATAGATAAATACCCAACGAGGGGTTTTCACTTTCATTTCAGGTTAGCCGAACAGTACGCGCAGCAGGCCGTCGATCAGAAATGTAAGTAAGGGGTCCATTCGATTTAATCCTCAAATTTCGCGTCGATGTTTTTGCGGAAAACAAAGGCAATAGCCCAAATCACCGCCAGTCCAATCATGGCGGTAAGCCCCCAAGTAGTTCCTGCGATAAGGCCTCCCAACCACAGGAACGACAACCCCCAGGCAATTTTCTTCCACATTTGCATCGTGTCGGAATCTCCGCCTAATCGACTGCTGCAGTGTTGAGATACAAATTTATGGCGCGAGCCTCCGCGTCATTGGTCCCCGACATTCTGCCACATCATCAAGCGCTTCGCGAAGCCTCTCGACTCTATAACGGTCGCGCCAGCCTGTTTGGCGCTCAAAAAATCTTTACGGCACGGCCCTCGCCCTGCATCACGCCAGCGCCACGCGCCGAAAATATGTCGCCGGCCACGTGGGTGCTGCCACTGTGTCGCATCCCACGACAAGACCAAACTGCGTATGGTGTCTGAGGCTAAGTCGCGACAGCCAGCAGCGAGAGTACGAAGACGGGCTCCCGCAGGCTTCGGCTGGGGAGCGGTACTATAATTCGCTCCCCGGTTTGAAGAAGTTACAGTCTGAATGCGGATCCGATTAAGCTCCTTCGGGTCAGTCACTGTGTCGCACTCCCCTTACCGGTGGTCGGACATAGTTGATGGGTATGGCTGTCTCTGCGACAGTCATTTGCGGGAGTTGGACACTCTCGCAACCTCCCGCTGGGGAGCGTTGCCCCTTAGCGCTCCCCAGCTTTCCAGAAGTTTCTTCGACGCCGCGAAGCGGGTCCGATGTATCGAGACCGGCGAGATTTTCAAAAACCAGACCGAAGCGCGTAACACGCTGGTGCGACGCGACCACGTCAACATGGCAGGTGCCGATCAGGTCGGTCAGGTATGCCTTGGGCAGAGAAAATCAGCTGCCGGATATACGTGGGAACTCGTTCCCGCTCCTACTCCAATCCCGGTTCGTAATTCACGATACCGGGGCGGCGAACCCATTCGCACAATCGACAGCGCATTCGACACGGCACGGAAAAGGATCGGTCGCAAAGATCTCCGCATTCATGGCCTGCGCCACGCGATTGCCACCTGGCTGACGCGAGATGGAATGCCACTCCCGATCGTTCAGACGCATCTGGGCCACCGGCGCATCGAAACGACGCTCCGATATGCCCGCACCGACGTCAGTGCGGTGACGCCTTTTCTGGACGAAATACTCGATGGCGGGGCGTTGCCCAAGCATGGAGAAGGTGCAGGGATTTCTGGAGAAAATGGAACCAATCCAGAACGAAAACCCAATAATAAAGCTGATAAAAAGCTGCACAACGGGTCTGTACCCGTTATGTTCGAAGGTACGATCCACTCAAGTGACTGAAATACTTGAGAAAAAGTGGGGTGGCTGAAGGGATTTGAACCCTCGACCCCCTGAACCACAATCAGGTGCTCTAACCAACTGAGCTACAGCCACCGCAATAGGCGGCAGTGTAAGTAGCCTTCGCGCCCGCGGACGTCAACCCGCCAGCGGTCAGCCCGCTAACTGAAATGAATTTTTAGTCGCCGCAGGGCCTCGTCTATGGTCTCTGCCTTCTTGCAGAACGAGAACCGGGCGAAGTAGCCCTCCTCACCGGACGTATAGAAAGCGCTGATAGGGACTGCCGCCACCCCCGCCTCCACTGTCAGGTGTTTGCAGAACTCGGTATCGACGCCTTTGTATCCCAGCGGCCTGAAATCGGTGGTCAGAAAATAGGTTCCTTGGCAGGGGATCACATCGAACCCGATATCGCGCAGGCCGCCGGCAAGGTGGTCGCGCCGCGCCTGCATGTCACAGTTCAGTTCTTCGAAATACGCGTCATCCTTGCGTAGCCCGAACGCGACAGCCGCCTGCAGATTGGGCGGCGTGGTGAACGTCAGGTACTGGTGGGCCTTGGCGATGGGCGTCAGGACTTCCGGCGCGGATGTGATCATCCCGACCTTCCAGCCCGTCAGGGAAAAGATCTTGCCCGCGGACTGGATTCGGACGGTACGGTCGCGCATGCCAGGCAGCGTAATCATCGGAATGTGGGGTTCGCCATCAAACGATAGATGCTCGTATACCTCGTCGCAAACCGCGAAGGCATCGTGTTTCTGGCACAACGCGGCGATGAATTCCAATTCGTCCCGATCGAAGACCTTGGCGCACGGGTTCATCGGCGTGTTGACCAGTATCAGTTTGGTCTTGTCCGAAAATGCCGCTTCCAGGTCGGCGCGGGGCAATGCCCAGTCCGGCGCTTCGAGCCGCACCAGTTTCGCCACCCCGCCGCCGCGCTGCACCATTGGCAGATAGGAATCGTATAGCGGTTCGATCAGGATAACCTCATCACCGGGTTCGATTAGGCCCAGTAACGATGCGCCCAGCGCCTCCGTCCCGCCGGACGTCACCATGGTTTCGGTCTGCCAGTCTATATCAAGGTTGTAGAACCGGGCGGCATGCTCCGCGACCGACTGCCGCAGGTCCGGGATGCCAAACATGGATGGATACTGATTCACCCCGTTGCGAAGGTACTCGACGCCTGCTTCGACCACGTCGTCGGGGCCGTTGCCGTCCGGGAAACCCTGACCGAGGTTTACCGCATCGTGTTTCTGGGCGAGCCGCGACATGACTTCGAATATCGTTGTACCGTAGCTCGAAAGTATGCTGTTACCGGTGCTCACGCTAATCTCTCGCTCTATGCCGGCGGGTTTGGTAGCATACTGAGGCGCATCGACGCCAGATCAAGCGTTTGACACCCATCGGCCTCGGGTCCAAACCATTCTGGCAAACGGAGGGGCGAGCAATGCAGAGGCTCCTAGTTAATTGCTCTAACCGCGGTAGCATCAGGTGAAATTTTATGAACGTCGCCAGCTTTTTTCTGAAGAATAGTTGCCGCCAGCATTTTCATACATCCAAGCGATTGATCCCAAGCACATTCGAAAGAACAATGGCCTGCCACCATCCGGCAGTTGGCAAGTTTCATTTTGTAATGCCCAAAAAATGGGCGATTTGCCTATTATATAATCAAACTCTTTAGCCTGCGCCGTCCAAGCCGCCCGTAAATACGGAAATACTGCGCTTTACAAATGGGTTCAGAGTTGGCACGAATCTTGCGTGATGGAGCAGTGTCGGCCTTCGGCCCGAGCGCCGGACGCAGATTTAAGGGATGCGCACAAGCCATGAAAAAAATAGAGGCGATTATCAAACCGTTCAAACTCGACGAGGTGAAGGAGGCCCTGCACGATGTCGGCGTGAAGGGCCTGACGGTCACGGAAGCCAAGGGTTTTGGACGCCAGAAAGGCCACACCGAGCTATACCGGGGCGCCGAATACGTAGTCGACTTTCTGCCAAAAGTTAAGATCGAAGTCGTTATCGAGGACAATTTGGTTGAAACTGCCGTCGAAGCGATCCAGCAGGCCGCCCATACCGGCCGTATCGGCGACGGAAAAGTCTTCGTTTCGAGTATCGAAGAAGTTTTGCGCATCCGCACCGGGGAAAAAGGCGCGGAAGCGATCTGATCCTGAACATAACGGCCCGGACCTGTCGCAGATTGACGCGAACGTCCTTTCGGCACTCCGAGGCAGGGCCGCCTACCAGAGACCCACGTCACAGAAAGGAATAAATCGATGGCGGACGACATGAAAAATGTCTTCAAAATGATTGAAGAGAATAACGTTAAATACGTGGATTTTCGGTTCACCGATCCGCGCGGCAAGTGGCAGCACACGGCCCAGTCTGTCAGCACGGTCGACGAAGATATGCTAACCGATGGCATCATGTTCGACGGCTCTTCGATCGCGGGCTGGAAAGACATTAATGAATCCGACATGACGCTTCTACCCGACTGTTCGTCCGCCGTCATGGATCCGTTTGCCGCGCAGGAGCAGCTGATCCTGTTCTGCGATGTTCTGGAGCCCAGCACTGGGCAGCCTTACAGCCGCGATCCGCGTTCGACCGCCAAGCGAGCCCAGAGCTACCTAGCCCAGACCGGCATCGGCGACACCGCCGTATTCGGACCGGAGCTGGAATTTTTTGTGTTCGACGACGTTCGGTTCGACGTCTCGCAGAACCAGACCTTTTACGCGCTGAACGAAGAAGAGGGCGACTACAATTCCGGTGCCGTGCTAGAGGGCGGCAATATTGGCCATCGGCCGGGCATGAAAGGCGGGTATTTCCCCGTCCCGCCCGTCGATTCAATGACTGATCTGCGCGCCGAAATGCTCACAGTGATTGAGGAAATGGGTGTCACGACCGAAAAGCACCATCATGAGGTCGCACCCAGCCAGCACGAACTCGGCATTAAGTTCAACGATCTGCTGAAAGTCGCGGATTGGGTACAGATTTACAAATACTGCGTCCATAACGTGGCCCATTCATACGGCAAGACCGCTACCTTCATGCCGAAGCCCATCATCGGCGACAACGGGTCGGGCATGCACGT
>JAYYZV010000008.1:0-6399 GCA_036339975.1 Pseudomonadota bacterium
ACATAGAATACGTCGACAGCGGTTTCCCCAAAAGTAGTGATATGGGCCGAGCCGATTTGCAGGTTGAGCACGGACAGCGCACGAGTTAACTCATACAGAAGACCCGGCCGATCTCTCCCGTTGACCTCTATTACCGTGTGCGTTCGGCTCGCACCGTTATCGACGAGAACCCGGGGGGCAACCTTGAAGATGTGCATCCGGCTGGGCAGTCTGGCATCTTTCTCAAGCTCATCGCGAGGTCGTAAATGGCCTGCGAGGGTCGCTTCAATCCGGTCGTATAGCCGCGAAAGCTTATCTGACCGGTCGAACGCAGCCCCGTTTTCACCCTGCACCCAGAACGTATCCAAGGCCATACCGTCACTTGTTGTAAATATCTTGGCATCAACAATTTGCGCACCACTTACCGCCATGGCGCCAGCGATGCGCGAAAACAGGCCAGGATGATCGTGAGCATAAATAGTGATCTCGGTCACGCCCTTAAACTCATCGACGCGATTCTTGATCGTAAGTTGCTCGGTGCGGGATTCGGCTTCGTGGGCAATACGGGCGTGCCAAGCATGGGTGTTGGAATCGAATGATAGCCAATAAGAAGGATACCCACGCACCACATGAGCCTCAACTGCCTCCGACGGCAAATCCTTCAGCAGGGCGCGCATTTCCGCTTTGGCATGTTCAATACGCGCTTCCCGCCCTCCGGTCGAATGACCACTGGTCAGGCGTTCCTCGGCGGCCTCAAAAAGATCACTCAACAGCCCAGCCTTCCATGCATTCCCAACATTTGGGCCGACGGCACGGATATCCGCCGCCGTCAGCAAAAGCAACAGACGTAATCTTTCGACTGACTGCACTACGTCGCAGAAGTCGGTGATGGTCTGGGGGTCATTTATATCGCGCCGAAATGCCGTGTTGCTGAAAAGAAGGTGATAGCGCACCAGCCATTCGACGGTCTCCGTTTCTTCCTCTGTCAGCCCAAGGCGGGGACAAAGATTAAGCGCTACGTCTGCACCAAGTTCGGAGTGGTCCCCGCCGCGCCCCTTCGCAATATCGTGAAGCAGAACGGACACATAAAGCGCACGCCGTGACTTCACCAGATGGACGACCTCCGACGCGACCGGCATCTCCTCAGCGTATATTCCGTTCTCGATCCCATGCAAGATCCCGATCGCGAATACTGTATGCTCATCAACAGTATAGACATGGTACATGTCGTGCTGCATCTGCGCGACGACCCGGCCAAAGTCGGGAACGAAACGACCAAAGACGCCGGCCTCGTTCAGGCGGCGCAAGGTCGACTCCGGTTCCTTTTCTGATGTCAGCATTTCAACGAACAGCCGGTTGGCTTTTGGATCATCGCGAATGTTATCGATCACGTGGAGGTTGCGGGTAATAGCCCTCAGCGCTTGGGGGTGGATATCTAGCCCATGAATCTGTGCAGTACGAAACAACTGAAGGATCTTCACCGGGTCATCACGAAGGTCATGGCCGCTCCTAACGGTTAGCCAGCCACCCTCGATATCGAAACCGTCGACAGATTTATGGAATATTCCGATCGATGGTAGTCGGAAACGCGGCTTACGTTGATGTTCCGCTTCGAGCGACGCGCAAAATATCCGGGTCAGGTCGCCGATTTCCTTAGCGATCAGATAATAGTGCTTCATAAAACGTTCGACACCTCGCGCGCCCGCCCTATCCCTGTAGCCAAGCAGGCCCGCTATTTCGGACTGTAGGTCAAACGTCAGGCGGTCCTCGCCACGCCCCGCAAGAAAATGCAAGTGACAGCGCACATCCCAAAGAAAACGATGTGCTCGGTCAAACCGATCAGCCTCCTTATTATCTAATACACCGCGGTCTACCACATTAGTGACTTCGTCAACTTTGTAGAGATATTTAGCTATCCAATATAGCGTCTGGAGGTCGCGGAGGCCGCCTTTGCCCTCCTTGATATTGGGTTCAAGAACGTAGCGAGAGCCGCCCATTTTTTCATGGCGAATATCTCGTTCAATCAGTTTTTCTTCAACGAATTCAGGCCCAGTATCGTCGGCAACCTCCGCGTAAAAACGTTTGCGTAGCTCGTTAAATAACTTTCGGTCGCCCCACAGGTAACGCGATTCCAGCATGGCGGTGCGGATGGTGAGGTCTTTACGAGCCAACCGCACGCAATCGTCAATCGACCGCGTAGCCTGTCCAACCTTGAGCTTAAGGTCCCAAAGCAGATAAAGAGTATATTCAATGACCTGTTCCTGCCGAGCGGTTTCCTTGTATGGCAGTACAAACAGCAGGTCGATATCGGAGTACGGCGCCAGTTCCCCCCGGCCATAGCCACCTACCGCGGCAACGCACAGGCGCTCACCTTCCGTCGGATTAGCCGCTGGATAGACATGATCAGTCGCAAAATCATAGATTAGGCGAATGATCTGATCGGCCAGAAACGATAATCCTTCGGCAACTTCCTCACCACTCGCTTCGCCCGCTTCGAAACGCCTCCGAACCTCTTTCCGACCATTTGCCATCGCATTCTTCAATAGAGCGAGCAGATTGCCGCGCACGTCCACCGCGCGGGCCGTATCGGCAATTAGAACGTCTAGTTCGCCAACGAGAGCGGCCCGGTCGATGATGCGTCGCTGTTTTGGTATAGATGGCATTCAGCGGATACTTTTGTTTGCACTCACAATAAGGCACTGCGGCGAAATATTCGAAGGCGCCAAACATATTTACATATAGCGTACGCCGTCTAGCAAGATATCCAAAGTTTTGTATGCATGGGAATTAGTCTGTTAATAATAAAAGTCGCAACGGACCTCTTATAAATCTGCCATAAAGTGCCCGCCGGGGGCTGTCTCGAAATAATGATACAACTCGTCTGGTGTTTACTTGGGTGCGAGAATATCGGCCTGCCGTTTTTAGCGCCGACGGACGATCCATTTTTATTTAGCGTGGGTCTCGGCGGGTAGGTTATAACCGTGGTGCCGGACAACACGGTGACGGCAATCCCTCGCCTAACTGGGCGAATTTATGGGTTTCGGCCGAGGGTGGTGAGCCGGTAAATAATTTCTAACGCCTCCCGCGGAGTTAATTCATCCGGATTGATCGTGGATAGCATTTCTTCGACCGGAGATGGTGCCAAAATCGGCGGCGGATCGGCCGCTATCTTTGAAAACAGCGGCAAATCTTCGGCCAACCTAGCCAAAGAACCGGATTGCTCGCCTTCCTCAAGAATACGCAGAACTTCCTCGGCGCGGGTAACAACCGAGGGTGGAAGTCCGGCTAACTTGGCGACGTGAACACCGTAGGACTGATCGGCGGCCCCAGCTATCACTTCGTGGAGGAAAACGACCTCGCCCTCCCATTCTTTCACCCGCATTGAATGGCAAGACAATCCATCGAGGCGAGATGTCAGAGATGTGAGTTCGTGAAAATGGGTCGCGAATAATGCGCGGCAACGGTTCACTTCGTGCAAGCTTTCCAGCGTGGCCCATGCGATAGAAAGGCCGTCGAAAGTTGCCGTGCCGCGTCCTATTTCATCTAGGATTACCAGCGAACGATCTGTCGCCCGGTTCAGGATTGTCGCAGTTTCGACCATTTCAACCATAAACGTCGACCGGCCGCGGGCCAGATCGTCGGCAGCTCCCACCCGGCTGAACAAGCGGTCGACTACTCCGATATGTGCATCTTCCGCCGGCACGAACGAGCCGGCCTGTGCCAAGACCGCGATCAGCGCGTTCTGACGAAGAAATGTAGATTTCCCCGCCATGTTCGGACCGGTAACTAGCCAAAGACGCTGGTTCTCGGCGAGGTCACAATCATTTGCAATAAAGTCTTTTTCCCGATCGCCGGCCAGAGCACCTTCAACCACGGGATGACGACCACCCGAGATTCGGAAGGCCGGCGTCTCATCGATCCGCGGCCGGGTATAGCTGCGTTCCGTCGCCAGCTCAGCCAGCGACGCGTATACGTCGAGCCGAGCTAGCGCCGCGGCGGCAAGCGAACTTTCGACCGCCCGGCCAGTCGCCTCCTCTTGGAGTTCCTCAAACAGTTCAAGCTCCAACGCCAACGCCTGGTCTCCGGCCCGTGACAGTTTGGCCTCTAACTCACCCAGTTCAATGGTCGTGAACCGTGTCCCACTAGCAAGCGTTTGACGATGAATGAAAGGGCTTTCCTCTCCGGTGGGCATTTTGTCAGCCTGAGCCGAAGTCACATCGATAAAATACCCCAACACTTTATTATGTCGGATTTTAAGTGATGAGATGCCGGTCTCACCAGCGTATTTCGCTTGTAGCGCAGCGATGTGCTTCCGGCTATCGTCGCGAAGCTGGCGAAGTTCGTCCAAGGCGGAGGCATAGCCGGCTCTGACAAAACCCCCGTCGCGAGAAATCAGCGGAAGATCTTGATCTAACGCGCGCGCCAACTTCTCAACGTGCGCATCATGCTCGCCAAGCTGCGCGGACGCTTCAACCAGACCGGCGGTTGGGTTGTCGGCCTCGGACAACTGGGTCTGCACACCAGCGGCAACCGACAGTCCGTCCCGCAGCGCGCCTAGATCACGGGGACCGCCGCGCCCCAGAGCTAGGCGCGACAAGGCACGCTCCATATCCGGCGCTTCGCGCAGTGCGCTGCGAACATCACTCCGATCTCGCGCGGCATTTACAAACCAGGAAACTGACTCGTGGCGCCGCCGGATCTTCACAACGTCGGTCAACGGCGCGGCTATACGGGCAGCCAACAAACGACCGCCGGGACCGGTCACTGTGCGGTCGACGACGGACAGTAAGGAACCCGCGCGACTGCCGGACATCGTCTTAGACAACTCCAGATTGCGCCGGGTTGCCGCGTCAATTTCCATGGTTTCACCGCCGCCCATCCGTCGCGGGCGCTGCAGGCGCGGCAGCTTGCCTTTCTGAGTCAACTCGACGTAGCACACCAACGCGCCAGCCGCTGAAATTTCCGCTCGGTCATAGTCTCCAAATGCGTCTAGCGCTTTTACTTCAAATACACCCTCTAGCCGCTTGCGGGCAGCCTCGCTATCGAATCTGGAATTTGGTAAGGCCTCTATGACATCCGAAAAATCGGTAAAGACACCATAAAATTCAGGGTTGACCGCCAAGCGCTCGGATAACAGCAGTTCGCCGGGCTCAATACGGGCCAAGGCGCCACCCAGTCCAGAGACATCAACCGGCTGTGCAAAAAAAGCACCGGTGGAAACGTCGAGCCATGAAAGGCCGAGGCTACCGCCAACGTCTGCGACCGCAGCGAGATAATTGTGCCGTCGCGCATCTAACAAGGTCTCTTCCGTAATCGTACCGGGTGTCACGACGCGCAAAACTTCCCGGCGAACCACGGCTTTAGATCCGCGTTTTTTTGTCTCTGCCGGATCCTCTGTCTGTTCACATACTGCTACCTTAAAACCTTTGCGGATCAATCGTGAAAGATAGGTTTCGGCAGCATGAACAGGCACGCCGCACATCGGTATATCCACCCCCTGATGCTTGCCGCGTTTAGTCAACGTTATGTCGAGCGCCTCGGCCGCCTGTTCGGCATCATCGAAAAACATCTCGTAGAAATCACCCATTCGATAAAACAATAGTGCACCGGGATGCGCGTGCTTTATTTCGAGATACTGACCCATCATCGGTGTCAGTTCGGCATTTGTCGGATTCGTCACCGGTTCACTGTGCGATTTTGTTTTCGCCAGATGCGCCGGTGCGTTAGCGCCGTCAGTGGATATTTGTTTCGTTTTTGCCACACCTAAAAATATCACAGCGGCGCGCGCGTTCGAACCAGCATCCGAGAATCGGTAAAAAATATGTCGGATTCCTTAGTTAAGCACAGGCAATCAACATATGAGCTGTTGGAGCGACGCCGTTTCACCTCTATCCTACCGAGGACAAAGGTATCGACATCGCAAAGGCACGTACCAACATGACCAAACAAAAATACAGCGATCTCGACAATGACTCGCTAGCAATGCACCGGGCGGGACGCCCGGGCAAGGTCGAGGTTGTTGCCACCAAACCGCTAACTACGCAACGCGACCTGGCGCTCGCCTATTCGCCTGGCGTCGCCGCGCCGTGCCGGGAGATCTTCGAAGACCCATCGACGGCATATGAGTACACCGCCAAGGGAAACATGGTGGCTGTCATATCGAATGGCACGGCGGTGCTGGGGCTTGGCAATCTCGGCGGCCTTGCATCCAAACCAGTGATGGAAGGTAAGGCAGTACTTTTCAAAAGGTTTGCGGATGTAGATTCAATCGATCTCGAACTGAGCACAGAGGATGTCGACGAATTCGTCAACTGTGTTCGGCATCTCGGGCCGTCCTTCGGAGGGATCAATCTGGAAGACATCAAGGCTCCCGAATGCTTTCTGATCGAAAGCCAACTACGTGAAATCATGGACATCCCG
>JAYYZV010000009.1:0-13372 GCA_036339975.1 Pseudomonadota bacterium
CGTACGAACGAGAGGCGATCCGCCCTCATGTTACTGGCCGTTTCGTTGATCTGTTAACCGCGGTTACACGGCACCCGGCTATGCTGATTTATCTGGATAATGCGCAGTCTGCGGGAGAAAATTCTTCGTTTGGCCGACGGCGCAGGCGCGGTCTTAATGAAAATCTAGCGCGGGAGATACTTGAACTTCATACGCTTGGAGTTGGTGGTGGGTATAATCAGATGGACGTAACGGAGTTCGCGAAGATTCTCACAGGTTGGCGTTTCCGCGGGCCCAGATTTGACGATCCCGGCCATTTCGCCTTTGTAAAATTTATGCATGAGCCGGGACCCAAGACCTTGCTGGGCAAAACCTACCCTGAAAATGGGGTAGAGGAGGGTATCCAAGCGTTGCAAGATATTGCTCGCCATCCGTCCACAGCAAAGTTTATAGCGACAAAACTTGCACGCCATTTCATATCTGACACCCCCCCAGACGATGCCGTGGAAAAGCTGCGCAGTATATTCGTGGAATCCGATGGTGATCTGGCGGCCGTATCTCGGGCACTTGTAGAATTACCTTATGCTTGGGAGGAGCCCTTTACTAAAATAAAGACGCCCGCCGAGTTGTCGATTTCGGCGTTTAGACTGCTTGGTATGCCAGAGAGACAAAGACAGGCGATGGCCCCATTCCGACTGCTGGGACAGATGCCGTTTTCGGCCCCATCGCCTGCAGGTTGGCCAGATACTGCGGAGGATTGGATCAGCCCTGAGTCCATGATACGAAGGATCCAGCTGATGCAGCTCTTGGTTAACCGTTTGCATGGTGATATTGACCCGCGCAAGCTGGCTAAGACTTCATTCGCACCGGTCATTTCGGAAAACACACGTCTTTCGGTCGAACGCGCCGAAAGCCGCAAAAGCGCATTGGCGCTATTGCTTTCCGCCCCTGAATTTCAGCGCCGATGAAAGTGATACCTATGCAATCCCGCAGAGTATTCCTAAAAAATTCGACTGCCGCAGTTGGACTTTCTGCCGTCGCTGGCTTTCCAAATCTGGCGGTCGGCAGTGCGGCTACCGAAAAGAGGCTTCTTTTTGTCATCCTGCGCGGCGGTCTAGACGGACTGACGGCAGTGCCGCCTTACGCAGATCCCAATTATCGATCAGCGCGTGGCACGCTCGCGGTTCCTCCTCCCGGGGCACGGGATGGCGCAATCGCTCTAGATAGACAGTTTGGTCTGCACCCTGCACTGGCCCCGTTAATGCCTTTTTACCGCCGGGGTGAGTTGCTGGTGATGCACGCGCTTTCTATTCCTGAGCCGACTCGTTCGCATTTTGTGGCGCAGGATCTACTTGAAACCGGCGCCCCTCGGGGAGAGCCCCTTCGGAATGGTTGGTTGAACCGTGTTCTATCGCATTTGCCGCAAACCGGCAGTCGGCTCGGCCTGTCAGTGGGCTACGAAATTCCGACCATTTTACGAGGCAATAATCCGGTCGCTTCATGGGCGCCGTCGTGGCTGCCGGAAGCGACACCCGATCTACTCGACAAACTTGCCGATATATATCAGGATGATCCGTTGCTCTCCAAGGCGCTTAATGAGGGGCGATATGCCCGAGAAATGTCAGAGCGCGTTATCGGCGGCAACGACGTAATGAGGCGCGGTAATTTACGACGAGAAAGGCAGTTTGGTACATTAGCTGAAGCCGCTGCTCGTCTACTAGCCGCTCCGGATGGCGCACGATTGGCAGTAATCGAAATGGGGGGCTGGGACACCCACACTAACCAAGTGAACCGGCTGCAACGTAATTTGCAATTACTTGGGAATGGGCTGGCGGTAATTCCGAAGTCCCTCGGCACCGCGTGGAAGGATACGGTGGTAGTAGTGGCAACCGAGTTTGGTAGGACGGTCCGCGCGAACGGAACAAAGGGCACCGATCATGGCACCGCGTCAGCCGCGCTCGTTTTGGGTGGTTCGGTTGCGGGTGGCCGCGTTGCCACCGATTGGCCCAGCCTTGCCCCTGATCGCCTATATAAGAACCGAGACCTTGCAGCAACTGCTGACATACGAGGGCTTTTCAAGGCCGTCCTAAGGGACCACTTCGGACTTTCCCATATTGATGTGGAAAGGTCGATTTTTCCCGACAGCGCCAATGCAAAACCGCCGCCAGGAAAAATTATAAGTTAGGGAGCGAGGTCAACCATTTAGACGCGTCTCAACTAGTTCTGCCCAGTAGCTGGCGCCAAGCGGTAGGATTTCGTCGTTGAAGTCGTAATTGGGGTTGTGAAGCATGCAGCCGCCTTCGCGCGGGCCATTGCCGATCCACATGTAGGCGCCTGGCTTTTCGTTCAGCATAAAAGCGAAATCTTCGGCACCCATCATCGGATCCTTGTCGAGAAACAAGCGTTCCTCACCAGCAACCTTACGGGCGACGGCGGCGGTTATATCCGTCTCATTAGCGTCATTGATGGTTGGCGGGTAGCGGCGCTCGTAGCGTGTATTGGCAGTCACCGAGAAAGTAGCCGCTATGCCGTCGGCGATACGGCTGATCTCCCCTTCCATGTGGTCTTGGACATGTTCTTTAAACGCGCGGGTGGTGCCTCTGATGATAACCTCTTCTGGGATCACGTTCCAAGTGTCGCCAGCGTGCATTTGTGTGACAGTGACCACGGCAGAGTCAAACGGGCTGATAGTACGGCTTGCGACAGTCTGTAATGCAGATATTAGTTGGGAGCCAGCTACCACTGCATCACGCCCTAGGTCGGGCAACGCTGCATGGGTGCCAATGCCCTTTAACGTGATCTCGAATATATCGAAGGATGCCATTATTGGACCAGGACGAATGGCGAATTCGCCAACCGGGATGCCCGGCATATTGTGCAAGCCATAAATTGATTCTACCGGGAATTTTTCAAACAGGCCGTCCTCGATCATCACCCGGCCGCCACCTTCGTTTTCCTCCGCCGGCTGGAAGATAAAATGCACCGTGCCTGCGAAGTTTTTGGTTTCCGCTAGGTACTTAGCGGCACCCAGCAGCATGGTGGTATGGCCGTCATGGCCGCACGCGTGCATCTTTCCAGGGTTCTGTGATTTGTAATCAACGTCGTTGGCTTCCTCTATATCCAGGGCGTCCATGTCGGCGCGGAGACCGATGGTGGGCCCATCACCCCTATCGCCCCTAAGAGTGCCGACAATGCCGGTGCTAGCCAATCCGCGATGTACGTCGATTCCGAATTCGTGCAGCCGCAGCGCCACGTAGTCTGATGTCTTGTGTTCCTCGAACGCGGTCTCGGGGTGCTGATGGATATGGCGCCGCCACTCGGTCATTTCCCTAGTGAATTCGGCGATACGGTTGTTGATGGGCATATTTGTGTCCTCTGGCGTTTGGCAGGATTATAGCATTTTTTAAGGGTTCATCCTGCCAAGGTGGGGTCTTGATGCGGTTACGTAGGTTTCCGTCTGCACGAGAATGACGGGCTGATGGGACAGTGCCCGGCCGACCCTATACTCGTTCCGATAGCCAGATGGCGAGCCGAGAGCCTTTCTTGATCACGATCGACAGAGCCTCGTAGCCCGGCGTCTGCTCGGCTTCGTGATGAAGCGCCGTGTCGCGGTGTTCCAACTCGTCTGCGCGGAATTTTTCTATGGTATCTCGCAACTCGGCCTCGTCGTCGCCTAGCTTCGCCGCCTGATTGGCATAGTGTTCGTCGATGACTTCCTCAACCGCCGCGGTGCAAGCCATGGCGGCGCGTTCGCCCATCAGCGCGGTGGCGGCACCTAGTGCAAACCCAGCAGCGTGCCAGACGGGTATGAGGGCGGTAGGGCGGACCCGGCGGCAGCCAATCAGTTCATTAAATTTTTCCAGATGTTCGCGTTCCTGTTCCACCATGTGGCGGATCACGTCGGCTTTGTCGCTATTACCTAGAACGGCCAGCTGGCCTTCATATATGCGCACCGCGCCGTATTCGCCGGCGTGATCGACGCGGACGATCCGGTCCAGCATTTTATCCGCCGGGAGGTCGCCCGGCAGGATGCCGTGCTCCGTAAGTGCTTTGCGCGGGTTTTCCATTTGCTGCTTGGCGGTTTGTGTTTCTTTGCTCATTCAGTTTTACCCTTCATCTGGCGCCAGCCTGCTACGCTACAAAACGCGGCGAGCACGATACAGGCCAGTGCGTTCCAGGCGGCGATCGATAGGCCGAAGAGAGACCATGGAATCTCGTCGCAACGCACGATCGGTGCCGCCAGCAGCTTCTTGCGGAGTTCGTCGAGAGATAGCGCGCTGTTAAGGCCGCTTTGACCAGAGCAAGAGCTGGGGCCCTCGAACCAGTGTTGCTCGACTCCGGCATGATAAAGAGCGATACCGGCGCCGATAGAAAGGGCGACCATTGACGCCCAGGTTAGAAGTAATCTTTCGCGTGGGCCGCGGAACCAAAGGAGAGCGCCGGTCCCGATAAGGATCACCGCCCCGTGGGGGATGCGCTGCCAAAGGCATAGCTTGCAGGGTGCAAGATCGCCGAGATACTGAGAAATGAGCGCTATTAAAAGTGCGATCGCGGAGGCTGCCATCGCCCACAGCGGCACGTCATGATCATCTATCGTGATACCGGCGATTTTCATGCTGTCCTCGGTCCAAGCTTTAATGCATAAATTTGAGTATTACGAAGCCGCTTATCAAGAGAATACAAAATAAGGTGAACATCAGGCTAAGACGTTTTTCAATAAATTCCCGGATCGGCTGTCCGATGTAGTAGAGCAAAGCGGCGACTATGAAAAACCTTAGCCCCCGCGACAGCACGGAGGCGAGCGTAAAAGTAGCAAAGTCTAGTTTCGTAACGCCACTCGCGATGGTGATCACCTTGTAAGGGAATGGCGTCACGCCGGCCATAAATACGATCCAGCCTCCATATTCGTTATACCGCGTGGTAAAATCGGCGAATTTTCCCCCATAGCTATAAAAGTCTAAGATCGGGCGGCCTACCCCTTCGTATAAGCCAGCGCCTATGACATACCCAAGCATGCCGCCCAGCACTGACGCGATGGTGCAGGTAGCGGCGTAACGCCACGCGCTATTTCGAGCAGCAAGGATCATTGGGATCAACAGCACGTCTGGCGGTATAGGAAAAACCGAGCTTTCAACGAACGCGATGGCAGCTAGTACCCATATCGTATTTCTGCGGGCAGCCAGCCCCATAGTCCAATCGTAAAGGGAGCGTATCAAAATAAGCGTCCTTGCCGTTGCATGGCGGTGTAACAGCGGTCTCCTTTAACGGCAAGTATTTGGCGTGGTATCGGCTTTTGTTATCTCTTTCTTTATTTTTCCTATGCCCTAGATTAGCCAAATGAATACTCAGGTAGCATCGATCGTCCCAAACACGCTTAATGACTCTGTATCGATTATCGCCGCAGCGAGGCAACTTGCGCCAGCATTGCGGGAACGCGCTGCAGAGGCAGATTCGCTGCGGCGCCTACCCAATGAAAATATCGCCGATATGAAGGCTGCTGGCCTGTTCCGGACGATCCAGGCAAGTCGTTGCGGGGGATGGCAGCTGGATTTTCATACCCATCTTGACGTTGTTGAAGCAATTGCATCAGGCTGCGGGGCGTCCGGATGGTGTCTGGGAGTACTACAGATTCATTCTTGGTTTGCGGGATTAATGAGCCAACAGGCGCAGGACGAGATTTACGCTGAAGACCCGAATTCCCTAATTGCAGCGGTACTCTCGGTGAGAGGTAAAGCAAAGCGTACATCCGCAGGGTATCGCGTTTCAGGGTTTTGGCCATTTGGATCCGGGTCGGAACATTCCGACTGGGTTATCCTTGGAGCGGGTGTTGAGGATTCAAATGGGGAAGAAATAGACCAAGGCGTATTCCTCATACCTATTTCGGAGATTGAGATAAGAGATGACTGGCGTGTGGCTGGCCTGCGCGGTACTGGGAGCTGCAGCTTAGCCGTGACCGACGTCGACGTGCCTTTACACCGGTATTTATCAACGTTGGAGGGCCGTCATGGTAAAACCCCAGGTGCCCATCTACATAAGGGTACGCTTTTTCAATCACCCATGACGCCGTGTTTATCTATTGCCCTGTGTGGTCCTGCTGTTGGGATTGCCGAGGGCGCTATCCGCGATTTCATTGGTTACGTACCCGATCGGACGAACCCGCATCTACGTGGTGCAGCCCAGCTAGAATCATCACTAACCCACCAGAACGTTGCAGAGGCAAAAGCTTCAGTCGATGCTGCTCGAATGCTTCTGCATCGAGCGGCTGACGATATTGAAGTAGCAGCTGGGAATGGCGGCGATATGCCAGTAGATATCCGCGCTCGTATCCGTATGGATTGTGCTTATGCGGTGCGACTTTGTATGGAAGCGGGGGAGATGATTTTCTTGGCAACCGGTGGGTCAGGGCTTGCCGAGACTAATCCTATTCAAAGGGCTTGGCGGGACCTTCATGCTATTAATCAGCATGCTTTGCTGCAATTACAGACAAACGCAGAGATCTATGGTCGGACCATACTCGGTCTAGAGCCAGGATCAGATATTCTTTAAACACCTAGCCACAAGGCAAGAACCCCGGCCACAAGGGCGGTCGATGTTAGTACGGCTATTGCGGGTCGGCTCGGTTTCTGAGCGCGCTCACGTATGATTATCCAAGTCATATAGATCGCGCTAACCATTAACCACGAGGCTACCGTGGCCAACGCACAAAACAGGTAGGCAAGGCTGGCCGATCCATCTGTGTTTTCGCCTATTGCTATCAGCACGATAAAAAGGGCTGCCGCACCAACGGTTATCCATAACTGGTGAATGACGTAGCGGTGAACACGAGCAACCATCTTCTAACTATAAAAAACCTTTTTAGTGATTTGACGATAGCGCACTTGTCGCGAAGGAGACCCACGATCTTGCAGTTATCAAGGTAAATCAAAGAGAACACCTATGCGATGAAGCATGTTTTAGCGAAAAAATTCCTTATACCGTTAATCCCGATAATCAACGGAATACTTGACCCGCGCTCTCACTGCGGGGTATGCGGAACCCGTCGCGGGCGTGGCGGAATTGGTAGACGCAGTGGATTCAAAATCCACCGGTGGCAACACCTTGGGAGTTCGAGTCTCCCCGCCCGTACCATCTATTCCCAGTGGTTGCTGCCGAATACGCCTTATCCGATGTGACGCAGGAATGTTTGTTTAACAACGGGGAGGCTTAGCATGTTTTGGGGAGAGCGCGGATCAGCAGGCTTTTTGAGGACGCGCAAACATTTCTGGCTCGACCCCCGAGTTCGCGCGTGGCGATAGGAGTTTCGAACGAACGCGTGCCTTTGGTTTGGGAAAGTTTCATTATGCTCACCCTTTTTGCGGTTTTATGTCGCTTAGCTGAAGCTGTCGCCGCCGTTCACCGCCACGTATTGCCCGGTCATAAAATCGCTTTCCGGTGATGACAGGAATACGCAGGCGCCGGTCAGGTCGTCCGGAACTTGCTCGCGTTGTAGCGCACGCATCTCGATAACCAGATTTTTGTCGTGGTCGCCTTCCGGTCCCCAGTCCAAGACTGCTTCGCTCATCGTCAGGCCGGGGGCTAGCGTGTTGATGGAAATGTTGTCAGCACCGAGTTCCTTGGCTAGGCAGCGGGTCATGGCGTAGACGCCACCTTTCGAAGTTACGTAGTGCAACATGAAGGGCACGCCTTTCAGGATTGTGTCGGAGCCGACGTTTACGATCTTGCCGTATTTCTGGGGGCGGAAAACCTTCACCGCGGCGCGACACATTAGCAACATGCCACGCACGTTGACCGACTGCACCTTGTCCCACAGGTCGATATCGATTTCGTCGAAGGGTTGCGGTTTAAGCGTTCCAAAAACTGCGGCGTTGTTGATCAGTATGTGGAGCCCGCCAAATTGGGCTAATACGTCGTCGACCAGTGCCAGCGTTGCCGCTTCGTCGCTGATATCGCACTTAAACGCGGCGAGTTCGGCACCCGTAACTTCCGACCTGATGCGTTCCGCTGTTTTCTCTCCCTTCAAAACATCGACAATAGCGACCCTTGCGCCTTCTTCGGCCAGCGCCTTAGCGTACGCCGCACCGATACCCTGTGCCGCACCAGTAACAATCGCGACTTTTCCATCAAGCCTTCCCATTAAATCCTCCGATACGTTTGTTTATTTCGCGACTCATGGCATGCTTTGCGGGAGGCCGCAAACCTCCGTAAATTGGTTCTGGTAAAGAATTTGAGAGACCTTCGATGAGACCACCGAAATTTCCACTTAGTTTGCTTCCTACGCCACCCGCTGCAGTAATCGTTATCCACATGATATAGGTTGAACCATGATTGATCCCAAGCTTTTTAAGTTTGACACCCTCGGATTACACGCGGGCCAACAGCCCGATCCGGCAACTGGCGCGAGGGCGCAACCGATCTACCAAACCACTTCTTACGTTTTTCAGGATACTGATCACGCTGCGGCATTGTTCAACTTGGAACGCGCCGGACACATCTATTCGCGGATTTCGAATCCGACCGTCGCAGTTCTGGAAGAACGCCTCGCGGCTCTGGAAGGTGGGTTGGGCGCGGTAGCAACTGCATCGGGACAGGCAGCACTGCATCTGGCCGTAGTCACGCTGATGGGGCAAGGGGGGCACATCGTATCTTCTGCGTCGATCTACGGCGGCAGCCACAATATGTTCTACCACACGCTACCGCGCTTTGGGATTACGGCCACCTTCGTGGATCCGCGCGACCCCAATGCATTTGCCAATGCGATCACGCAGGATACTCGGCTGGTTTTCGGCGAAACACTCGGTAATCCCGGGCTAGAGATAATGGATCTGCCGGCGATAGCAGACATTGCCCACAATGCTGATATCCCTTTGATGATCGACAATACATTTGCCACACCATATTTGTGCCGCCCGTTCGAGCACGGTGTTGATATCGTAATGCATTCGGCGACCAAGTTTCTCGGCGGGCACGGCACGTCGATTGCTGGGGCTATCGTCGATTCTGGCAATTTTGACTGGGAAGCGTCCGGCAAGTTTCCCACTCTGACCGAACCATATGAAGGCTATCACGGTCTGGATTTTGCGGAGGAGTTTGGTCCAGCTGCTTTCATTATGCGTGCCCGGACAGAGGGGCTGCGCGATTTTGGTGCGACGCTAAGCCCAACCAATGCCTTTAACATCCTTCAGGGTGTCGAAACCCTTCATGTGCGTATGGAGCGACATGTTGCCAACGCACGGAAAATTGTTGAGTTTCTGAGCGGCCACGACGGCGTTGAATGGGTCGCATGGCCGGAGCGTGATGATCATCCGGATAACGCGCTGGCATCCCATCTTTTGCCTAAGGGGCCGGGCGCGATTTTTTCCTTTGGGATCAAAGGTGGGCGCGACTCCGGGCGTACGTTTATTGAACACTTGGGGCTGTTCTCACACCTTGCCAATGTCGGGGACGCAAAGTCCCTGGTCATTCATCCTGCGTCGACCACCCATCAGCAAATGGACGCCGCGTCGCTGAAAGCAGCCGGCATTGGCGAAGAGCTGGTGCGTCTGTCGGTCGGGTTGGAAGACCCGGGAGATTTGATCGCCGATCTCGACCAGGCATTGCGCGCGGCATTGCGCGCGAAATAGCTAAAGGTGGCAATTAATGGAACTTAACGTAGATAACAAAACGGTCTTCGCAGCGACAGGCGGCAAAACGTTCGATCCCAAACAGCCCGCCGTTATCTTTATTCATGGCGCCGGCATGGACCACACCCTTTGGGCGTTGCAGACCCGTTGGTTTGCCTGGCACGGCTATGGTGTGCTGGCAATCGACTTGCCGGGTCACGGAAAATCCCATGGACCAGCGCTGCAAAGTATCGACGACCAAGCGGCCTGGGTGGTTCGTCTGGTCGAGGCGTGTGGCGCGAAAAATGTCTCGCTGGTGGGTCATTCCATGGGCTCGCTGACCGCACTCTCAGCGGCGGCGCAGTCCGGAGACAGGATTTCCAGGCTGGCCCTGCTTGGTGTCGGCGCCGCGATGCCGGTACACCCGGACCTATTGGAGGCGACGAAATCGAACGATCCGGCTGCCTGGGACCTGATTGTCTCTTGGGGCTTCGGAAAGCCCGCCCACTTCGGTCTAAACAAGGCGCCTGGCATGTGGATGCAGGGCGGCGGAAAATCCTTACTGGCGCGCACGCCGGATCACGTGCTCGGGATCGATATGGCAGCCTGTGATGCCTACGAATCTGGGCTCGATGATGCAGCCAAGGTGACCTGTCCGACGCTGATCATCGCCGGCGATCGCGACATGATGACCCCCCCCAAGGCTGCAGCGGCGCTCGCCGGTGAGATCCCGGAGGTGAAGACCATCATTCTGAAGGATTGCGGCCATATCATGATGGTTGAACGTCCCGATGAGACGTTAGACGCTTTGATAGAGGCGTTTTCGTAAATTTTGGCTGTTTTACAGACTAGTTATCATTCCCTTTGTTTTTTTGTTGGGTGTCCAACTGGCCCCGGAACGATCACCTAAGAAGCCCTAGGGCGACGACTTGCACGGCGGATTGCTTCCGGAGAAGATGATTTCAGAAATGGGAGACCTGCTCCATGCCGGAAAATGGCGTCAAAACATTCGACAAGTTCGACTACGTTATCGTCGGCGCCGGAACGGCTGGATGCGTGGTTGCCAACCGGCTGAGCGCCGATCCCGACGTTAATGTTCTGTTGCTCGAAGCGGGTGACAGGGACAACTACTTCTGGATAAAAATTCCCGTTGGCTACCTCTACACGATGAACAACCCGCGGACCGACTGGTGCTTCCAGACCGAGGAAGAGCCGGGCCTGAACGGCCGTGCACTGGCCTATCCGCGCGGCAAGACGCTGGGTGGATGTTCGGCCATCAACGGCATGATTTACATGCGCGGTCAGGCGCGTGACTACGACCAGTGGCGCCAGATGGGTAATACCGGCTGGGGCTGGGAAGATGTGCTGCCTGTTTTCCGGAAATCGGAGGATTTCGTGCATGGGGAGAGCGATCTTCACGGTGCTGGAGGTGAATGGCGCGTCGAAGACCAGCGTCTATCGTGGGAGGTGTTGGATGCGTTTTCGGAAGCCTGCGCCGAAGTCGGGATTCCAAGGACGGAGGACTTCAACGCTGGTACGAATGAGGGCGTCGGATATTTTCAGGTTAACCAGAAGCGCGGCGTCCGATGGAGCGCGGCGCATGCCTTTCTCCATCCGATAAAGCAACGCAAAAACTTGACCGTTCTGACCAAGGCGCAAGCTAAAAAGTTGACGGTAGCCGGTGGTCGCGTGACGGGTGTCGATTTCTGGCTCGACGGCGCTGCCGCCCATGCCACCGCCGGCCGAGAAGTAGTGTTGGCGTCCGGTGCGGTGGGCTCCCCGCAAATATTGCAGCTGTCGGGTATTGGTCAGGGAGGATTGTTGCGCGACAAGGGAATCGATGTGATGCATGAATTGCCTGGCGTTGGAGAAAACCTACAAGATCACCTGCAGATCCGTGCAGTGTACAAGGTCAGAAACGTCAAAACGCTTAATGAGCGGGCCAACAGTCTGATCGGCCGGGCCGGTATGGGCCTCGAATACTTTTTGTTCAGGCGCGGTCCAATGACAATGGCCCCCAGCCAGTTAGGTGTATTCACAAAATCAGAAAAACACATGGAGACTCCAAATTTACAATACCACGTTCAGCCGTTGTCGCTTGATAAATTTGGCGGACCGCTACACCCGTTTCCGGCTATCACGGCGGCTGTCTGCAACCTGCGACCGGATAGCCGTGGACATATCCGGATCACTAGCCCAGATGCGCGTACCAAACCGTCGATCCGACCAAACTATCTGACGGCAGACACTGACCGGCAGATTGCTGCTAACGCGCTGAAGCTGACCCGGAGAATCGTTGGTGCGCCCGCTATGAAAAAGTACGAACCTGAAGAATATTTGCCTGGTCTGCAAGTTGCATCCAATGAGGACCTTGCCCGCGCTGCCGGTGACATTGCGACGACAATTTTCCATCCGGTGGGTACTTGTAAAATGGGATCCGACGATATGGCGGTGGTTGACGAACGATTGCGACTTCGCGGACTCCTCGGCTTACGCATCGCTGATGCGTCGATCATGCCTACTATAACGTCCGGAAATACTAACTCCCCAACTATCATGATTGCGGAAAAAGCGACGGAAATGATTAAAGAGGATCGCGCCGTATGACCGAGGCTCTTTATCGGGAGATTCTAGATCTTGGGCCAGAAGCCGCCGCCTCATTTGATATCTCGACACTCGATCCAGCGTTCTACGAAAACCCGTATCCATTATATCACGCGCTGCGCCGTCACGAACCGATATACAGGATGCCCTCTGGGGCTTGGTTTCTCACGCGACACGCTGACCTGGATTTCACCTATCATAATCCGATCCTGTTTTCGTCAGATAAGACAGTGGATTTTAAAAACACTATGGGCGAAACGTCGCTCTACGAACATCACACAACTAGCCTCGTTTTTAACGATCCACCTAGACATTCTCGGGTGCGCAAGCGCTTGGCACCTGCATTCACACCCCGGGCGCTGCAGGCTTTGGAATCGCGCGTCGTTGACGTGGTCGGCGCATCGCTGGACGGGGTCGACGGTATGGGTTCGTTCGACCTTCTCCATGATTATGCGATGAAGCTACCGATTGAATTGATCGGCGACATGTTGGGTGTGCCCCGCGAGGATCGCGCTAAACTGTCGCCATGGGCGGTTGCCATCCTAGGCGGCCTTGAAGCTGACCTCTCAACCGTACAACGGGACAAGGCGGCAAAGGCGGTGGAGGAGTTTAAGGATTACTTGCGCTGGTTGATCTCTGAACGCGAGAGGAAACCCCTAGCCGACAATACCGGAGAGGTGCTCTCCAAGTTGGTAGGCCGAGACGCCCAGGGGGAATCGCTGACAGAACTTGAACTGCTCCATAATTGCATCTTCCTGCTGAACGCCGGGCACGAAACTACCGCAAACACGGTAACCAACGGGATTGATATTCTGTTGCGCTATCCGGAACAGATGAAACGTCTTAGGGACGAGCCTGATCTGATCATTTCCACGATAGAGGAAGTACTGCGGTTTGAAAGTTCGGTTCAACTTAATAACCGGAAGCTGACAGCGGACGCGGAAATTGGCGGTGTCGAAATGAAGGAGAACGATTACATCTGGCTCTGCATCGGTGCGGCGAACCGAGATCCCGAGGTGTTTCCTGACCCAGATACACCGGATATTGGGCGCGAAAAAAATAGACATCTGGCATTCGGCTCCGGTATTCACGCTTGCGCCGGGATGTCGTTAGGGCGGATGGAAGCGCGTATCGCATTACTTGGTTTTGTGCAGAGGTTTGACAATATTGAGCCGTCGGGCACGGCGGTG
>JAYYZV010000010.1:0-10455 GCA_036339975.1 Pseudomonadota bacterium
GAGGCAGCTTATTTGCCGCCTTCAGCCGTCCAAGGTGTTGCGTAGCCTCTTACTCTTCAAACTATAGGATTTTGCGGGTGCAAATTAGATTTAGAAATGCCCGCCATGGTTTAGCATCGGTTGGCTCTGGCTCCCATGTCATTCAGGATTTATATTGGTTTCCGACCGCGATAGAAATGAAAGTACACTCAATGACCTCTACCAACCGTACCGGCGAAACTCCTGAACAACTGACAGAAATTGGTGCACTCCCGATTCCGGATCCAGAAACTTTGGATGAAGACCTCCAGAAATATATGGCGATCTGCGAGGAAAGGCTCGGCCACATCCCTAACGTCGTAAAGGTGTTTTCGCTGCGTCCGGCTAAGTTGCGGACCTTTATTGCCAAATATAATGAGATGATGCTGTCGGACGAAAGTGGGTTAAGCCGACTGGAAAGAGAAATGATCGCTGTCGTTGTATCCTGTGTAAACAGATGCGTTTACTGCATCACTTCTCACAGTCAGGCCGTGCGGGAGGTCTCCGGTGATCCGGTGTTGGGCGATATATTAATGGTCAACTATCGCGAAGCTAATCTGACGCCCCGCCAGCGGGCAATCCTCGACCACGCTTGGAAAATGACATCGGCGCCTGGTGAGACCGGTGACGCGGAACGCCAAGCTCTGGTTGATTCCGGGCTGAGTCCGGAGGAAATTTTCGACGTCAACGACGTCATCGCCTATTTCAATTACACCAATCGTATGACCCACGGCCTGGGCATGCAGCCGAACGAATATTATTTCGGACGTAACCGGCTGCCTGATCCGGCCGCCGAATAAGCGCTAGAGGTGCTCACGAGCGCCAACGTATCTTGTTCGTCATTCCGCGATAACTCGAACGTTGCCTTTGGAGGGTTGCCCGTATAGGTCGGCTGGGTTGATAAAGTGTCTTAGGTGAATGCATTCACAGGGGTTGGGGTTTGCGTTAAACCCGCGCGATGGCACCGGTATCCATAAAGTATAGGCTAGATGCTCAGCACGCGATGCTCCGCGGGATCAATTTGCTTGCCGACACGGTCGGGGTAACGCTGGGTCCGTGTGGAAGGACCGTATTGATCGAAGCCGGGCAGGCTAATAGCGTGCCACGCATCACCAAGGACGGTGTAACCGTAGCCGATACGCTTGAACTTGCTGGGCGATATGAGCAGATGGGTCTTCGCCTAATACGGCGGGCGGGCCAGCGAGTAGGCGAAGAGTTTGGAGACGGCACAACAACGACTATTTTACTTGCCCGAGCACTCGCAGCGGAGGGTCTGAAGGCAATAGCCGCTGGCTACGATCCAATGGCGCTACGGCTGGCTATACGGCGTGGTGTGTCCGTTTTGGTCGCCGAGCTCCAGCGGAAGGCCCAGCCCTTACGGGGCCGGGAAGATTTCGACCGTATCGCAACCATTTCCGCTAATGGCGAGGTTGCATTAGCGGTTGTCATTTCGGAAGCGTTCGAATCCGTTGGTGCCGAGGGGGTGGTATCGGTCGAAGCCGGCGAGGCGTTCCATACGACTTGGCTGAAGCTAAGCGGTTTGCAGTGGGGGGATGGCTATATATCACCCTATTTCATGACCGACGCTGCCACCACCGAATGCCGCTACAATAACCCGCTCATCTTGCTGACTGAACACAGGCTAGAAAACCACGCTCCGTTGCTGAAACCCTTGGAAGCGGCCGTCCGTGCCAAAAGGCCATTGCTTATCGTGGCCGAAGACGTAATCGGCGAAGCACTGCAAACGCTCATCGTCAATAAGATCAAAAACAACTTACGCGTGGTGGCTGCGAAGGGGCCGTTGTTCGGTGACCGCCGGCGCGATGCGCTGCAAGATTTGGCGGTAGTTACGGGTGCGACGCTGGTATCAGACCGTCGTGGCGACGATATGTCGGTTATTGATCCTGCCGTATTGGGTGGTGCTGAGCGTATCGTGCTGACAAAGGACAGGACGACGATCATCGGCGGCGAGGGCGATCTGGCAGCAGTTGCACTCCGGGCCGAAAGTATCAGGGCAGACCAGGGGCTCAAAGGCAACACACCGTTCCAAGAAAAAGTGCTTCGCGAGCGTCTTGCTAAGCTGACGGGGGGTGTAGCGGTGGTAAGGGTCGGCGGAGCCAGCCAAACTGAAATTGGTGAACGCCGTGACCGTGCGGAAGACGCAACGAGTGCTCTTCGAGCAGCGGCCGTCGATGGAATTCTCCCCGGAGGCGGCACGGCGTACGTGCATGCGGCACGGGTGCTTGCGGATGAAGGGTCGGACGAGGCGCGCGCCGCGACGCGAATTTTGCGCCGGGCCCTTGCGGCCCCCGCAATGCGAATTGCAAAGAATAGCGGCTATGATGGGCCTAGAACTGTAGCTCTATCGGCGGAAAACGAAAATCCGCGGCACGGTTTTGATGCTCAGATCGGCATATTTGGTGATCTGATGGAATTTGGGATTGTTGATCCAGCAAGGGTTGTTATCGCCGCCCTTGAAGCCGCGAATTCAGTGGCTACATTGTTTCTAACCGTTGAAGCGGTCGTCGCTAAACCGCCGGCACCAACGCGCCCGACCAAAGCCGACGACATTCCCTTTGGCCCTGAGGCCAAGGATATGACCCCCGAGGAAGCAGGTGGTTTCGGACTAGTATAGGGTTCGAGCGCGCCCAGTTCTTTTCCCTGCGCAAATGTTTCCTTTGTTACCGCTGCAATGGGACAAGGGAAATAAAGCCTCTTGCCTCGTGTCGCCCGGTGCGTCATGCAAGGGAATGCCCAGCACCAAAACGCCAGCTGAATTGCCGCCCACCAACGGTGCCACCACTCTCTGGCTCCGCCTTCCCGGAAATTTTCGCGGTATTTTATGGCTCAGTATGGGTGCTTTTTTGTTCGCGGTGGTCGATGTGTTCGTCAAATCGCTCGGCGGGCGGTTCGACCCGTTGCAAATTTCGTTTTTCCGTTACGGCTGCGGACTGATTTTTCTTCTCCCTGTTTTTTTGCGGCTTGGCGTGTCTAACTTGAAGACCAAGCGCATGCCTCTGCACTTGCTTCGTATGTTTTTAGCATTTGCAGCGCAGCTCGGCATCTTCATCACGGTAATCTATATGCCGCTGGCGGAAGCTACCGCGTTTATGTTTTCCAAACCGCTTTTCACCACCGTGGTGGCCGTCTTTCTTCTACATGAGGTGGTTGTCCGCCAGCGTTGGGCCGCTACGGTTGTCGGTTTTATTGGTGTGCTGGTGCTGGTACGGCCCGGTGCGGAAGTATTCGATTCTCTCGCGCTGGTCGCCATCGGGGCAGCGCTGACTTTCGCTATTGCAAACGTTTTGATTCGCAAGCTGTCGACAACTGAGCCCACGGGCCGAATTCTGTTCTATTATCACATCGGCGGAGTTTTGCTTTTTGTCGGTCCTGCCGCCTACTTCTGGACTATGCCGATCGGGATCGAGTGGCTGAAGCTAATCAGCATCGGCGGGCTGACGACCCTCGGTATCTTCGGGTTCATGCGCGCTTTTGCGGTGGGTGAAGCCAATGCCGTCGGTCCAGCCGAAAACGTGCGTTTGATCTATGCTGCCCTGTTCGGCTATTTCTTATTCGCCGAGATCCCGTCGGTCTGGACTGGTGTCGGTGCGTTGATCATCGTCTCTAGCACCTATTACATTGCGCAAGTAGAGGCGCGAAAGCAGAGTTGATCGCGAGAGGCTCAGCCGGTACCGTTCGGCAATACAAAAGGATCCAAGAATGACCGAAACAGCTATATTTGAACCTGGCGGATACCGTTATGTCCCGGGACCTTTTCAGTATTCGGGTGGTGTTGCCGCAGAGGATGGTTTCGGTATTGAGCGCGTCCGTTTCCAGAAACCGGTTCCGTTGGAGGAGGGATTCGCCCGCATTGAGGCCTATTTGGACGGGATTGGGCGGCCCTACACCTCGTTTGCAGCATGCGAGTTACGCTCGCCGGAGCCCTTTTCGGAGCAAGGATTCGTTGATTTCAACCGAATCTATGTAGGCACGCTGGAACGATGGGGAATTTTCAGGGATGATAACAACCCCGTTGCGCGTTCAAATGTGTGTCCGGAAATCGGAGGGCCATCTGAGCCTGGATTTCACGCATTCAGCTATACCGTTCCGACCGAGGTTGGAGCGCCTCACAGCTTCGTGATCGCGGGGTCTGCGGAATCGCCTGAAGGGGGGGCAACTTATGAAGAGCGCATTATCCGACTAGGTGAGACGTCCAACGATGCGATGCTAGAAAAAGCTCAGTATGTAGTTGGGGTAATGGAAACCCGTATGGCGGCGCTGGGCGTGGGATGGGTGAACGCCACGGCGACCCATGCCTATACGATTCACGACCTTCATCCATTCTTGGCTGACGAACTGGTATCTCGAGGAGCCGCTGCTGCTGGCCTGACTTGGGTCTATGCACGTCCGCCGGTGATTGGTCTTGAATACGAAATGGATGTGCGGGGTGTTCATACCGAATTCGTCATTGTATGACCCCGATCAGACCGCCATAACGGCACTCTGATATGGCATATTTGCGTATGAACGCTTTTAAACCCGGGAAATTAGGCATTTAAGAGCTCGATACTCGTCCTACCGCCCAGCGAATCGCTACTGTGGTAAACTTGCTGAGGTTGGTAGCGTTTTAGGTGCCCCGATTGAGAACAAAACCAGAAAACATATTGAAAATCATATATTTTTCAATTTATTGAATTTTTTCTTGCGAATGAGAACAAAATAGGTACACTTGACGCCAAGCACAAGTTTGCACCGAAAACATCCGTATGGAATAAGGAGATAGCGAGATGGCTGAGGCGAACCTGAGGGTGGTTGAGCGAGACGACATGGATAAATCTGAAGCGGATAAGAATAAGGCGCTCGAAGCGGCACTGAGCCAGATAGAACGGGCCCACGGCAAAGGTTCGATCATGAAGCTCGGCGACGGGTCCACCCCTGTGGATATTGAGGCGGTCTCGACCGGGTCTATCGGGCTTGATATTGCGCTTGGTATTGGCGGCGTTCCGCGAGGCCGTATTGTTGAAATCTATGGCCCGGAAAGCTCCGGCAAGACGACGTTGGCGCTTCACATAGTGGCGGAAGCTCAAAAAAAGGGCGGTACTTGCGCCTTCATTGACGCTGAACACGCACTTGACCCGGTCTATGCACGTAAGCTCGACGTTGATGTGGAGGAATTGTTGATTTCCCAGCCCGATGCCGGTGAACAGGCGCTAGAAATTGCCGATACATTGGTGCGGTCCGGAGCGATCGACGTGATAGTGATAGATTCGGTCGCGGCGCTGGTTCCGCGGGCTGAGTTAGAGGGAGAGATGGGTGATACCCATGTCGGTCTGCAGGCCCGGCTGATGAGCCAGGCGCTGCGTAAGTTGACCGGATCGATTAACCGGTCGCAATGTCTGATCGTTTTCATCAACCAGATCCGCATGAAGATTGGTGTGATGTTTGGCAGCCCTGAAACCACTACTGGCGGTAATGCACTGAAATTCTACTCTTCGGTTCGGCTCGATATCCGTCGTATCGGCGCGATTAAGGATAGAGATGAAATCGTCGGCAACCAGACCCGGGTTAAAGTTGTCAAAAATAAGATGGCGCCGCCGTTTAAGACCATCGAATTCGACATCATGTACGGTGAAGGGATCTCTAAGATGGGCGAGTTAGTTGATCTCGGTGTCAAGGCAGGTCTTGTTGAAAAATCGGGGTCTTGGTTTTCCTATGGTGATCAGCGGATTGGGCAGGGGCGAGAAAACGCCAAGACGTTTCTGATGGAAAACCAAGATATGTCTGATCAGCTACAACGCGAAATTCTTGAGCATGCTGGTGTATTAAATGAGGCGGCGATGACTGATCCCCCTGGGATCATAGACGACGAGGACGATGATGCGGACGGCGTTTAGCTCTCAAAACACCTCCACAAATACCGCAGAAAAACGGGCTCCGGCGACGGGGCCCGTTCTGTGTCTAGACAGCCCCGGATTGGACCGGTAAAAACGGGCGCTTTCCGGCAGGTTTTCGTGGATTTGCCGTTCCCGCGTTGGGCGGTGGACTGAATAAGCGAAATTGGGATCAATGACGGCAACAACCAGCGATATCCGGACAACATTTCTCGACTATTTTGCTGAGAATGACCATGAGGTTGTGGCATCATCGCCTTTGGTCACGCACAACGATCCGACGCTACTTTTCACCAATGCCGGCATGGTTCAATTTAAGAACGTTTTTACGGGTTTGGAACACCGAGACTATAAACGAGCGACGACATCCCAGAAATGTGTGCGTGCCGGGGGTAAGCATAACGATTTAGAAAATGTCGGTTACACGGCTAGGCATCACACGTTTTTTGAAATGCTTGGCAACTTTTCATTTGGCGATTATTTCAAAGATGTCGCGATCGAACATGCTTGGGATCTCGTGACGAGGGAATACGGCCTACCAGTAGAGAATTTGTTGGTCACAGTCTTTTCCGAAGACGATGAGGCATTCGACCTATGGAGAAAAATTTCGGGCCTTTCTGAGAACCGTATCATCCGCATCCCCACCAGTGATAACTTTTGGTCCATGGGCGATACAGGTCCTTGCGGACCGTGCTCAGAGATTTTCTATGATCACGGCGATGACATTTCGGGCGGCCCGCCAGGAAGCCTTGACGAGGACGGCGACCGTTTTATTGAAATATGGAACCTGGTGTTCATGCAGTTTGAGCAGGTAAAGGCTGGAACGCGCGAGGAACTGCCTCAACCATCCATTGATACCGGTATGGGGCTTGAGCGCATAGCCGCAGTGTTACAAGGTAAACACAACAATTATGATATCGACCTCATGCGTAACCTAATCGAAGCGTCGGCCAACGCATCAGGAATCGCTCCTGATGGGGATTATCTTTTTTCTCACCGAGTAATCGCGGATCATCTGCGCGCATCAAGTTTCCTGATCGCAGATGGTGTGCTACCGTCAAATGAGGGTCGCGGGTACGTGCTCCGTCGCATTATGCGCCGTGCTATGCGCCACGCCCATATCATGGGCTGCGATGAACCACTGCTGTGGAAGCTTGTGCCGGCTCTGGTCATCGAGATGGGTAAGGCCTTTCCAGAGCTTCAAAGGGCAGAATCCCTAGTTAGCGAGACACTTAAGCTTGAGGAAACCCGCTTCCTAGAAACGCTGGGGCGCGGTCTCCGTTTGTTAGAAGACGAAACGGATAAGTTGGGTAGCGGGGAAGCGCTTGCCGGAGAAGTCGCATTCCGTCTTTATGACACTTATGGTTTTCCGTTTGATCTTACTGAAGATGTCCTCCGAGGTCAGGGCCGCTCGGTAGACAAGCAGGGTTTCGACACCGCAATGGAGCGACAGCGCGCCGAGGCGCGTAATAATTGGGCCGGGTCAGGATCGGCAGCAGATGAGGATGTTTGGTTCGATATTCGCGAGCACGTCGGGGCCACAGAGTTTCTTGGATACACGACGGAAACGGCAGAAGGTGTAATCGTGGGACTCGTGGCCGACAGTGCTGAGGTTGGTGAAGCGGACGAGGGTACTGAAATAGAGGTGGTGGCTAACCAGACCCCGTTCTACGGGGAATCCGGTGGCCAGATAGGTGATGCCGGCCAGCTTAGGACTGATAGTGCGGAAGTCATAATTACCGATACCCAAAAGAGGGCTGGCGATATTCACGTTCACCGAGGCACCGTATCTCAGGGCACGGTGAAAGTTGGTGATGTCGGAATTTTCACGGTTGAAAATGGACGTCGGTCATCACTGCGAGCGCATCACTCTGCGACCCATCTACTTCATGAATCTCTCCGACGACGTCTTGGTGACCACGTCACGCAGAAAGGTTCGCTGGTAGCTTCGGATCGTCTGCGGTTCGATATTTCTCACCCGCGGGCGATTGAGGCCGATGACCTTTGGGAGATCGAGCGCGTGGTAAATGCGCGGATCCGTCTGAATACGCCGGTTGATACTCGGCTGATGACGCCGGAGCAGGCGATCGAGCAGGGAGCGATGGCTTTATTTGGCGAAAAATATGGCGCTGAAGTACGGGTGGTTACAATGGGCGGCGATGGCGAGCGTTTCTCGGTTGAGCTCTGTGGCGGTACCCATGTAACGCGTACAGGGGATATAGGTTTTTTCCAAATCATCGGCGAATCCGCGGTGGCCTCAGGTGTTCGTCGGATTGAGGGGTTGGCCGGCGTCGCAGCAGAGTCCCATGCCCGAGAACAGGAAGATCTATTGGGGCAGGTGGCACAGGGTCTCAAGACTAGTGTGGAAGGCGTGTCAGATAGGGTGCAGGGGCTGTTGGAAGAGCGAAAAAACCTAGAACGAGAAATATCCGGGCTTCGTCGCAAGCTTGCAACGGGGGAGGCCGGTTCGGCGGCTGTCAAAGATACAGAAATAGCTGGCTTCAAATACGCCCCGCGTGTCATGGAAGGTATTCCGGGAAAAGAACTTAAAGCGATGGCCGACGAGATAAAGAAACAGATCGGTTCCGGTGTGACCGCGATAGTATCTATTGATGACGGGAAAGCATCGCTCGTCGTTGGTGTGACAGACGACCTCACAGAGCGGATCAGTGCCGTTGATATAGTTCGTATAGGATCAGCAGCGTTAGGCGGAAAGGGCGGCGGTGGTAGGCCAGATATGGCCCAGGCGGGCGGCCCCGATGGAACTGCTGCCCAAGCAGCACTCGATGCCATTGCGGGGGCATTAGCCGACGCTTGACTTTCATTTTACAACTTCGCCAGTGCGGTTAACTGGGCCTTTACAGACGGATCGCCAAAACGCATTTTAAGGTGTTTTTTGTCGGCGATTATGCCCGGCGTCCCGCATATATAAATAAACACACCATTAAGATGTCCGCTAGGAGACCTGACCATGATTGATCTTTTGTCCATTGCACGCACGGAGGCCGATGGCGGCGATCTGTTCAGCGTATTCGACGAGATGTTCCAAAAAGGAGATGTTAAGCCCGAAGGACACAATGATGCTGTCGTCTGGAAGGGAGGCAACTTCGCAGGAAACGTTAACCCGGTCGCGCATTCGCTCACCGACGCATACGCCCTTCTGGGAACACTAGCGGCTATCGACATACTGGGCTTGCCGTTCTACGCAGTGCCGATGTGGTCGCAATATCGCCATGACACCGATTTAGCGCCGCTTGGCTGGTTTGGAAATATGCCTTGCACATCGATCAAGTGGTCTACGGCTGGTGACGCTTATGTAAATGACGGCAAGGGCGGCAAGGTCGTCGTGATGGGCAAATCGGCAAATGCGCCTTTACGCACACAGGCCGGGGTATACTGCAATGTGCGCCCCTACGGTCCGATTACTGTCGTTCGTTGTATGCCATGCCTGCCTTATTCGCAGAACAAGGCCGTCTTTGATGTCAACGATCAGGGCATCGTACATTCCGAGATGAATACTCCAGGTGTCCAACTCGCCTACGCCAATCGCTTATTTCTGAAAATGGTCCACGAAAGTGGTCGGTTGGGCCGCGTCGCGACTAAGCCGACCCAGGCAATGGAGGACGGTATCAATGCAGGTCTACATTCATGGCTCCTGCAGGGCACTAAGTTCGAAGTCGGGCGTAAATACGCGGTCGATCCATACGAAGAACACAAAGAGCGGATCCAAAAGATCGTGTCACTGTTGCCGTCCAATTTCAAAGAAGGCATGGAGAATTGGGGCGGCCGTATTGAACAGCATATTTCGGACACCAATTACGGCCTCCTGCTATGGGATCTAATCGAAAAACGCGACACCATTGTGCTTGCGACCGACCTTGACGGGGACCGCCTTACGGATCTACTTGCCGACGTGTCCGACCCTCTCCGTACATTCGGTGGAATGGTTGCGTCACATCTCGGTCAGAATGTCGATATGAGGGCCGTATGGGACGATATGGGGTATACCACCGGTAACGGCCGAGACATGACGTCCGTGATGTATAGGATGGTCGGTCCACCTATTCACGAGCAGACCCTTGGGTCGGCCGACGCCATGCTTCTGCGTCTATTGGATGGTGATGAATCCATGGGCGGCACAAAGCAACCCTACGATCCGCGTATACACTTCGTGCTGATCCGGGACGCGTATCTTGATGCTAACCCGGAAAACGCTGATCTGCGAAAGTGGCTGGATGATGCTCTAGACAAATTCGATCATGTCTACGGTGCGGACCGCCCCGGTTTTGTGGAAGGTTATGCAGCGCTCAAGGAAGCAATCATACCTTGGGGCGAGTAGAGCGGCTGCAATCGACGCTTTGAACACCGCGTATTGCCGGTATATTTATCGATCAAGCAAAAGATCGATGGCTGTTGATGGGTCGGGAACGATCTTGAAATAAGTATCAGTATCTCCGTGGGCGAACTCGTTTTCGACAACGCTTCTCACTAAGGCGTCGAAGGGCTGCCAATAATCTTTGGTGCTAACTAGGACGATTGGCTTCGT
>JAYYZV010000011.1:0-3906 GCA_036339975.1 Pseudomonadota bacterium
ATTTTCAAGTCCTGCCCGGCAGAGAAGTTACCGCCGGCGCCGCAGATCACGACCACCTTGGCATCGGGATCCACCTCCAGATGGGTCAGAGCTTCTTCCATCTCGTCGTGGAGTTGCGGATTCATAGCGTTGCGTTTTTCCGGCCGGTTCATCCGCACATAGGCGATGCCGTCGTGAAGGTCTACCTTCACACATTCGAAATGATCGAACATTGTCTCTCCCTTTATACGCGTCGTTTTCTTGAACGTTGTCCCGTTCAGTAGAAATGATGTCGGAAACGACATGCCGAGTCAAAACACTACGAACCGAAAAAAGACGATCCCCGAGGGCGTATTTTTTATGTCTCACCGAAGACACCTCCAGGGGCGCACCAGTCCGCAGCTGAACTGGTTCATGCCAGAGAGGTGGCACCAAACTGTTGATACCGTTTAATCGCCGTACTGTCGCAGCACATGTCTGGCCAGCGCCATTTTCAGAATTTCGGTCGGTCCCTCGGTAATGATAAAACTGCGCTGGTCGCGCCACATCCGTTCAATCGGTAAATCCGTGGTCAGCCCCATCCCACCGTATATCTGCATGCAACGGTCGGCTGCTTCAAACGATTTCGTATCACCCAGGTATTTGCACATATATGCATCGTAGCGGATGTCCTCCCCCGCATCGTGCTTGGCCGCCGCCGTGTGTACCATCAGCTTCAGCATGTGTAGATCGGCGTAGGAATCCACCAACATCCACTGTACCGACTGCCGCTCCGCAAGTTTTTTGCCGAATGTTTCACGCTGTTTAGCATAGGACGCACCAAGCTCAAGGCACCGTTCGATAACGCCGATACCCCGCGCGCCATGGCGGATGCGACCAGCGCTGATCCAGTTCTGAGCAAATTTAAACCCGTCCCCTTCCTCGCCGATCATATTCTCTGGGGGCACGCGCACGTCCTCAAATGCGATTTCCCATGGCCGGTCGTTCATCATCGTTTCCTGCGCACGTAGTAGTTTGACGCCGGGGCTATTCATGTCGACAAGGAACGCAGAAATGCCGCCACGCGATCCCTTTTCCCGATCCGTCGCAGCGATTACCTGCGCGAAATCGGCCTCTCCAGCACCGGTGATAAAGCGTTTCATTCCGTTGATGACGTAATGATTTCCGTCACGCACTGCAGTCGTCCGCATCCCACCGGGGTCGCCGCCGGCCTCAGGCTCAGTCTGGGCAAAGCAGTGCCGCAGCTTTCCCTCAAGTACCGGAAACAGGTATTTCTCTTTCTGATTTTCGTTCAGGTAGTAGAGAATCGGGCTGACAATCGGACCGAAAATATTAACGTTCCTAGTCGGCAGCGCGATAGTCCGCGCCAACTCGGTCCAGACAATCGAACGCGCAAGTAAACCAAGTCCCTGACCGCCGTATTCTTCCGGCACGTCGAACAACCAAAGACCAATCGCCTTGGCTTTTTCTTCAAGCTCTTTCTGGACTTCGGCCTTCAGTTTTGGCCCGTCCATGCTGTCCTGTTCAATAGGGATGAGTTCACGGTCTACAAACCGGCGTACCGTTTCCTGCAGCATCCGCAGTTCTTCAGGAAGCTGGTAGTCCATATCCATATCCTCTCAGTGTTTGTCGCGTTCGATGTAGCGGATATCGACTGCGATGACGCCATCGCCCTCCGCCCCGACCATGATTGGGTTGATCTCAATATCTGAGACCCTACCCTGCAAGGTCGGCCATGAATTCGACAGGCCGACGACAGCATTGGAAAGGGCGTCCACATCACGCGGGGCAGCACCCCGGAACGCACCCAACACAGCCTTAGATCGCAACTCTTCGATCATATCGGCTACGTCTTCCTTGGTGATGGGCAAAAGACGAAACGCAACATCACGCGTCGCTTCTACCATAACGCCACCGATACCTAGCGCGAGTACCGCTCCGAATTGCGGATCGTCCCGCACGCCGACGATGACTTCCAGCCCTTTTACCATCTTCTGGATAAGATATCCCGTAATCACGGCAGCCGGCTCGGCCGCCAGCAACCTATTCGACATCGCTTCCGCCGCCTCAACAGCGTGCCCTGCCGATGCGAGATTCAAAGCAACACCGCCAACCTCGGTCTTGTGAACCGCCTGGGGGGAGACAATTTTAACGGCAACCGGGAAACCGATTCCAGTGGCTATATCGCCAACCTCCGTCGCCGACGCCACAAACGCCGACTTCGGACCGGATATCCCATGACCGGAAAGGACCTCCTCGACCGATGTATTTAGATCCCCTGAAGCCGCACCAGGCTCATAGACAGAAATGCCCCGCCGGCGTCGCTCAGCATAGGCGTAGAGCGCCTTCAGCGTGGTTGCAACTTCCGGTAGACGTTGCAGGAACGGGATGCCAGCCGCTTCTTGAAACGCGCGCCCGGTGTCGTTGACATTCTGGGACATGCGGTTGTGTGCCACCACAGGTTTGTCCGTGCCGTCACGGATTTGACGGAATAAATTCGGATCCCCAGAAGCGCCCTCTACCATGGGCAACTGCCCCTGGACCGAGACCATGTCGATATTTGGGTCCTGGGCCACTATTTTCGCGACCTCGGCAAATTCCGCAAAACGTCTGGCAAGGCCAGCACCGGTATCCAAAGGGTTGCTGACTGGAACGCCGGAGTCGATATGCTTGCTAAGTATCTCCCGGGTTTTGACAGAGAAATCCGGCATCGACACGCCGCGCTCCTCGGCTATATCCAAGAACAGGCCCTTTGCGCCGCCCGAATACCCGACTAGTGCCACCCGGTTGCCCTTTGGTAGGCGGCCAGCGGAAAAGGCAAGGCTCATCTCTATCAACTCATCTAAAGTATCGACCGGCACCACCCCATATTTTTTGCACATTGCCGTGAAGACATGATCGTCGGTCGCGAGTGCTCCGGTATGGCTCTTGGCTGCCTCCTGTCCCGCCACGCTTTTCCCGACCTTCAGCATCAGTATTGGCTTGCCGACCTCGAAAGCGCGAGCCGCAGCTGCCATCAGTGCATCTGGGCGGCGCACACCCTCCGCCATACATGTAATCACACGGGTGTGATCATCATCGACCAGAAAATTGACGAAGTCCGCCATATCGAGATCGAGTTCGTTACCGCTAGACACCGCATATGAATAGCCCAAACCTCGCGCCGCACCCTGCTCCAGCCAAAATTGGAAAGTGCCGCCCGACTGGAATACGACCCCCACAGGCCCCGTTGGCAACCCACGAACACGCGATGTAGGATAAAAAAGAAGACGTTCCGGGAGTGAAATCGCACCCATACAATTGGGGCCAGCGATACGTAGCCCCGTATCCTCGCAGATTTTGCGCAGCGCAGTAGCCCGATCCGCACCGACCTGATCACCGCCCTCGCCGAACCTGGAGGCATAGACCAAAGCGTTACGCAGCCCCGCCTCTGCAGCTTCGGCCAATACATCCGGGATGGCTTCAGCAGGGATAATTACAATGGCAAGGTCGATTGTTTCGGGGAGCGATGCAAAATCGGGGTAGACCTTGTGACCCCACAGCTCGTCCCGACGCGGGTTGACCAAGTACACACGTGCGGGGAACCCTTCATACTCGAAGTTTTCATAAAGCCCCTTAGGCCAGCCAGCGCCACCCATTTCGGACGCCCCTACGATCGCTATCGTCCGAGGCCGGAGAAAGCTCTCAACCGAGCGAAACAAGTTTCACCTCCTAAGAAATTGTTTTCTGCCAAACCGCTAAGAAAGTATTTAGCCTACGCTGTACAGGTCAAGTCTCCCTCCGTAACAGAATCGGAAATAGGTATACCTTTCGTTCAATAATCTGATGAAGGTGTTGATAATGAACGTTTTTATGGACATCTGAGTGATGAATCTCTAGGTTTATATAAGTATCTTTTTATCTCCGTAATTTACCTTGTCGGAAAGC
>JAYYZV010000012.1:0-6830 GCA_036339975.1 Pseudomonadota bacterium
GCGCGATCGAGCCGTATCGTGTCGGTCATTGTTGGCTTAAAAAGGAGCGGTTCGTCGGGAGTCCCGAAATCATACAGGCTCAAGAGCGCGTCAACTTTGCAGTCGACTACGCACTTAGCCCAGACACGCTGCGCGGCGACGACCTCAGCCTTAGTCATGACTTCAAACTTGCGCTCAGAGATTTTTCAACTCCTTAAATAGCTACACAATATTTCGCCGGAAATGATCGAATCCGCAATCACCAGCCGTGTTGTTGACAGTCTGTTTAATTATCATGGCACTTGGTTTTCGGAAGTATTTTTTCAACATCTATTGGGGATAATCAAAGGCTAAGCCTTCAACCGCGGGAAAACGAAGCGAACGTTATCCTCAAATACAGCCTTGCGTGAAGCCACGTTCAGGTTTGGCGTCGCATCAACATATCGCTTGGTATCGTCGTAGTTAAACCCTGTGGTCGGATCGACACCACGAACGGCGCCGACCATTTCGGATGCGAAAAGAATATTTTTGTCAGGGATAACCTTGGTCATGCAATCGATACCGGCCTGATGATAGACGCAGGTATCGAAGAAGACATTTTTGAGTAGGTGTTCGTCCAGCGGTGGCTTTCCCATGTCTTGGGCAAGACCACGATAGCGCCCCCAGTGGAATGGTACCGCGCCGCCACCGTGCGGGATAATAAATTTTAGATCCGGGAAATCAGTAAATAAGTCCCCTATAATGAGTTGCATAAACACAGTGGTATCGCCGGCAATATAATGTGCACCGGTATGGTGGAAGTTAGGATTACAGGAGCCTGATACATGCAGCATCCCAGGCACTTGTAATTCCTCCATTTTTTCCCAGAGCGGATACCACCACTTATCGGTTATCGGCGGGTCAGTCCACATGGCGCCGGAGGGATCGGGGTTAACGTTGACGCCAATAAATCCCATATCGTTCACGCAGCGTTCCAGCTCGGGGATAGAATGAGCAGGCTCGACGCCGGGATACTGCGGTAACTGGCAGACAGGTACGAAACGATCCGGATAGAGGTCACAAACGCGTCGGATCATGTCATTACAGATCTGAGCCCAGTATACACTGGTCTGTTTCGTTCCGAGGTGATGTCCCATGCCGACCGCACGTGGCGAAAAAATTGTGAGATCTGTGCCGCGCTCGTCCTGTAGTCGGATCTGATTGGGTTCCAGCTTTTCACGAATTTGATCGTCGGTGATTAAAAGAGCTGCAGCCGATGGCACAAAGTCCGGATCGTTATCGACACCCGCCAACTGCGCCTTGCGATAATCAGTTAGCGCATCGGGTTCGGTAGTATAATGGCCGTGGCAATCGATAATCATGGAAACATCCTCTCGGTTCGGTCTTACGGTTAGCCCCTCGGGCACATATCGAAGTCATTCTAGATAAACAGCCGATGTAATGGGAGCCGCGAAGGATGGATTTTTATGGTGCCATCCCTGCACTTACCCGCGCCAAGCCAATCGGATACAGTCTTCTCCATCAAAAAACACTACTCGGCACCGAATGACCAAAGCCCGCCTAGCCGCCGACATCGGCGGAACATTTACCGACATAGCCGTCGACCACGATGGTGGGCTGCACACTTGCAAAGTCCCGACCACACCACATGCACCCGAGGCGGGGGTCTTTACCGGTGTAAAACAGGCCATGGCGGAAACTGGCCTGAAGCCTGACGATTTCGAGCTCTTTATTCACGGCACCACCCTCGCGACAAATGCGCTAATCGAGCGCAAAGGTGCAAAAACCGCTATGATCGTGACCGAGGGTTTCCGCGACGCAGTAGAAATTGCGTATGAGAACCGGTTCGAACAATCCGACATCTACATGGATAAGCCTCAACCATTGGTTCCGCGTGAACACCGTCTCGGCGTTGAGGAACGCGTCGACGCACGCGGCAACGTATTGATCCCCCTAAATGACAGCGCATTGGACAGGATACTTACCATCCTGCGCAACGAAGGCATCGAAGCCATTGCCGTGGGCCTGATGCATTCTTACCTCGCCCCTGACCACGAACGCCGCATCGGGGATATCTTGGCCTGCGAATTACCCGGTGTTTCCGTCTCATTGTCTTCCGAAGTGTCACCTGAAATCCGCGAATACGAACGCTGGTCCACCACCGCCGCCAATGCTTACGTCCAGCCATTGATGTCCACCTATCTCGCTCGCTTATCGGAAGAAATAAAGGGACTAGGCTTTCCGTGCCCGCTATGTCTTATGACGTCCGGCGGCGGTTTAGCGTCGCTGGAAACAGCCCGGAAATTTCCGATCCGACTAGTCGAATCTGGCCCGGCCGGAGGCGCGATTATGGCCGCCCGTCTCGCTCGCGAATGCGGTCTAGAGAAAGTTCTATCTTTTGATATGGGGGGTACGACCGCCAAGATCTGCCTGATCGACGGCGGTCGACCCCAGTATTCGCGCAGTTTTGAGGTAGCGCGTCACTATCGGTTTTTGAAGGGTAGCGGCCTTCCACTGCGTATCCCGGTGATTGAGATGGTCGAGATTGGCGCGGGCGGCGGATCTATTGCGAAGGTAGATACAATGTCGCGCATCAATGTTGGGCCGAAAAGCGCAGGCGCGTTGCCAGGGCCAGCATGCTACGGACAGGGGGGAAATGCGCCTACCGTAACTGACGCCAACGTCGTAATGGGAAAGATCGATCCCACCGATTTTGCAAACGGCACCTTGAAACTCGACCCTTCTCTCTCCTCGAAGGCGATCGATACTGACGTGGGGAAAACTATGTCACTCTCTACCACCGATGCTGCCTTTGGTATCGCGGAAGTCGTGGAGGAAAACATGGCCAACGCCGCCCGTGTCCATGCCGTGGAGTGTGGAAAGGAAATACGTGGCCGAACCCTAGTCGCCTTTGGCGGCGCCGCGCCGCTGCACGCAGCCCGCCTCGCTTCCAAGCTGGATATCGAGAAGGTCATCGTGCCGGTAGCCGCGGGCGTGGGCTCCGCAGTCGGGTTCCTTCAAGCTCCGGCCGCGTACGAGGTAGTCCGCAGCCGTTACATGCCGCTTGATCATAGATTTGACGCAACCGCTCTTAATAGACTCTACGCCGAAATGCAGGCAGAGGCCGCGACTGTCGTCGCCGCGGCGGCTCCCGACGCCGACCTATTTCAATCTCGTACCGCCGACATGCGTTATTGCGGCCAGGGACACGAAATCACAGTCGATCTTCCCGAAGGACCATACGAAGACGCCACCGCAGCAGAGCTGAAGCAGAAGTTCGAGTCAGCGTATGATGCCGTCTACAGGCGCTATATTCCGGGTTTAGACGTCGAGATCATGAACTGGACGTTACGTATGTCTGCCGTTGTTGAAGACCCGCCGGCCTGCCCACCAACTGCAACCCCAAGCCAAGCGGAGCCGACCGGCTGCCGAGACATATTCGATCCTATTAGCGGTAAAATGGAGAGTGTCGGAGTATATCGCCGCGGCGACCTCAAACCGGGGGACGAGATTACCGGCCCGTCTGCAATTGTCGAAGGTGAAACAACTACCATCGTTCTCTCGGGATTTACCGCGCACGTCAACAATTTGGGCTATATAGTCATGCAACGGAAAGTCATATGACCCGCCCGGACACCAAGCCAAATAAAGACCCGCTTTCGCCAATCCGTATGCAGATAATGTGGGACCGCCTCATCGCCGTGGTTGAGGAACAGGCGCTGACCCTTATCCGGACCGGCTTCTCCACTTCGACCCGCGAAGCAGGTGATTTGTCCGCGGGTATCTTTGACATTTCTGGCGACATGCTGGCGCAGGCAATAACGGGTACGCCAGGCCACGTGAATTCCATGGCCCGGTCGGTAAAGCACTTCCTCGAACGGTTTTCAGTTCAGGAAATGTTGGATGGCGACGTGTTTCTGACCAATGATCCATGGAAAGGCACCGGGCATCTTCACGATTTCACTTTCCTGACGCCTTGCTTCCTGAGCGGAAGGTTGGTGGCATTGTTCGCGAGCACCTGCCACGTAGTCGACATCGGCGGCCGCGGAATGACATCGGACGGCCGCACAATCTACGAGGAAGGTCTCTACATTCCCCTTATGCGTTTTGCCCATGCTGGAAAGACAGACCAGACACTTATCGACATAGTTACGGCCAACGTACGGGAACCGGTACAAGTGTTGGGAGACCTTCATTCTTTAGCCACGTGTAACGAACTCGCCTGTCGGCGGCTATGTGAAATGATGGAAGAGTTTGCGATATCCGACCTAGGCCTGATTGGTGCGCATATACTCGAAAAGTCAAAAGCAGCGGCGATCGCAGCAATCCAGAAAGTACCGCCCGGAAGATATCAGCACGAAATGCGCATCGACGGGCTGGAAGAACCGGTCGACCTTGTAGCCAATATGGCCGTGACGGAAACCGGCATAGATGTCGATTTTACGGGTTCATCCGGTGTTTCTTCGTACGGTATCAATGTCCCCCTTTGTTATACGGAGGCCTACGCCACCTTCGGCGTGAAATGTATTGTTGCGCCCGAGGTGCCGAATAATGCGGGATCGCTCTCCACTATTAGGATAACTGCACCGGAAGGTTCTATCCTAAACGCCACACACCCGGCACCTGTGTCCGTCCGACACGTTACGGGACAGATGCTGCCAGACGTCGTCTTCGGCTGCCTGCACAAGGCTCTCGGCAATGCCGTCCCGGCGGAGGGCACGTCATGTCTTTGGAACCTATATGCCTTTGGCGGACCTGGCCGGGTTGAGGCCAACCCCAAATTGTTGTCCGACGCACAAACCTTCACAGTGCTCAGCTTCCATTCTGGAGGCACCGGTGCGCGGCCCGGAAAAGACGGCCTATCTGCAACAGCATTCCCCAGCGGCGTGCGCAACGTCCCGGTTGAAGTAACCGAAGCGATTTCTCCACTGGTTGTGTGGCGCAAGGAATTCCGCCAAGACTCCGGCGGTGCCGGGCTACATCGCGGTGGGTTAGGGCAGACGATGGAACTGGGACTACTGGAGAACGTCCCCTTCGCCTTCAGCGCGCTGTTCGACCGTATCGAACACCCACCACGGGGTCGCAACGGCGGTGGCGACGGCGCCGGAGGCAGCGTCCGTCTGTCGTCCGGACCGGCCCTAAACGGCAAAGGAACGCAGACCATTCCCGAAGGTGAAAAAGTAACCATAGATATGCCGGGCGGCGGAGGGTTAGGACAACCGAAAATGCGAAATATTGCACTGGTCGCTGCCGATGTACGCGCTGGTCTTGTTTCAGAGGCAGCCGCCCGAGACCTATACTGTGTGGTGGCGACGCCCGAAGGTGGCTTGGACGAGTTAGAAACCGCCGCCCTGAGAAAACAATGAAAGGAAAACAAAAATGCGGGTGAGTGCTGGATTGCCAACTGGAATGGAAGGCCTAACCTACCCAATCCCGTTTTCCGACCCCGAAACTCTGATAGAGATCGCCCGGCATGCGGAAAAATTGGGATATCACTCGGTCTGGGGTAATGATCACATGACAACCCAGAACTATGTCCGGCAGGAGTTCGAGACCCCGCCTCGTTTCTGGGAACCCCTGATTACATATGCGTTCATCGCGTCGGAAACTACCAACTTGCGGTTTGGTACCGGTATCCTTGTTCTCCCGATGCGACGTGACATTGTCGTTGCGGCTAAGCAATTAGCAACCCTTGATCACTTTTCGGGTGGAAGACTGGAGATTGGTGTCGGCATTGGCGCATATCGGGAAGAGTTTCTTGCTCTGCAGCCTAGCGCCACAATTGCCCGTGGCAAGATCGTCGATGAAGGAATTTCTGCGCTGCAAGCATTGTTTAGCGACCGGGTGGCGAGCTTCGAAGGGGAATATTTCGCCTATCGCGATGTGGAAATGTACCCCAAACCGCTTCAGGAACACGTGCCATTCTATGTGGGGGGAAACAACGTCAATAATCTGCGGCGTGTTGCCAAATGGGGTGATGGATGGCTGCCAGCAGCCGTCCATCTGGATACCATTCGCGACAACATCAACACGCTACGCGACCTGGTAGAAGAAGAAGGACGGGATTTCCGCGAGATCGAGGTTGCGCCACAATACATCGTGCACATCGGTAAGACGCGAGAAGAGGCGCTATCGCGGTTCGAAAAAACACAGATGTGCGCACACCTGACATCACTTCGGCAGTCCACGCTTAAAGGTCAGGGCGATCTCACTCATGAGGACATCAACCTGATCGGTACGGTCGACGACGTAGTCGAGCGCGCCAACCTTCTGGGCGAGGCGGGCGTGACGCATCTGTTAGGTCTGTACTTCGCGGCCAACGATTTACAGGAGTTGATGGAACAGATGCAGGTTTTCGCGGAAGAAGTGGTGCCACGGCTGGACTAGAGACTGGGAGAAAGCGCCTTCAAGGTCCGTAAGATGTCTTCGGGATGGGCAATTCCACTGACGATCAGGTGATCAAGGCCCGCGGCGCTGTATTCCGTGAAGCGAGCACGGACATTGTCGACGTCGCCACAGGCAGCGTGGGCGGCCATAACGTCATTGGATATCAGATTATCCACGAATTCCCACTCTTCAGCGTCGAAGGCGTTGCGCAGCGCCACCTGATCGAGAGACGCGCCACCAAGACGAATGTTCTCCGCGTGGTGTTCTCCGCGTAGAATAAAGCCGAGCGTTCGGCGAACCGGGTTTTCCGGCGCCTGCGCCAGACCTTCAATGTGGGTATAAATTATACCGCAGTTTTTGACTTGCCGGCCCTCCGCGCCCATCGCTACCCGGTCGAGGCAAGTTTCCACGAAAGGCGCCGAGGTTGCGCCAGACATGATTACACCGTCAGCGTGACTGCCAGA
>JAYYZV010000013.1:0-20973 GCA_036339975.1 Pseudomonadota bacterium
GATATTGGGTATCGCCCACCCCATTTTTCAATAATCTGTTGTCTATAATAACCTTGTCCGACCCGGGATGTAATCAAACCTTGTCTCTCTGTAATATTTGGTCGCCTATAGTTGCCCCGTCTGTTGGATGAAATTTCTCCCTTTTTACTTATTTTAGATTTTGTTGTTTTTCCAACTTTCGATGGTCTCCATAGATAAATTTCAACCAGGTCTTCATTTTCTGTGAAGTCATCGTAATCAATGCTATGAAAAACGATGTGCACCGGTTTTGATGTTTGGTCTTCATGTGTTAAATAAGTCAGTCTTCCACAATAGATAAAAGGTTGGGTCACATTTCTTATTTTTTGGGTTAAGCGAACGAATAAATGGGGTGTCAACACGCCATTGATAATATCTTGGATTTTTGGACTATTAATGTGCTGTGTGGTTTGTGAGTCCCAATGGAAGAAGTCTTCCTCATAGAAATCGTCGAAATGGAACCTCTCTTCTTTGTCTTTTTTCTCTAAATCAACAAACAATAAATAAGAAGCAGAATTTGTGCAGTTATATACACCCTCTCTGACCTTAGAGAGGGTTGGTTGATCCAGAAGGTCCGCAAGATCTCTCTTTGAGTACTTCTGACCTAAATCGAGCACATCAAAAGGATTCACGTCTGACCTCCACGTGTCACAGCAAAAAACGGAGAGAGGGTAGCAACTATTTTTCTCTCGTCGAAATTCTGACAGAGAATATTCGGAATGAGTAGATCAGACTTGGTTGATCAGCGTCCTGTCTATCAGGCGTAAACCAAAATTGGAGAGTCTCGGTTCATACCTTCTCGTCAATCTTTCATCCCTCACTCGCTTTTTCTTAACTATCGAATGAACATGAGAACTCTTGAACATCTTACCTCTAACGGTGGAATACCCTCCCTCGTTCAGGAAATTAGCAATTTTGGCAAACGTCCAACCCTTCTCTCTAAGGTCAATGATCTCTTGATATAGAAATTGCTGATATTGAGAGTAAGTCGGGGCATTCAGATGTGATGCCCGGACTTTCAAATGGAATGTTAGATAAACTTCTGTGCTGGACTCTGTGGACGACTTACCACCGAACCCCACTATTCCACAGTCACCGATTTGGCGAGATTACGAGGCTTGTCAACGTCGGTGCCTTTGAGTACGGCGACGTGGTAGGCCAGAAGTTGTATCGGTATTGTATAAAGGATGGGCGCCACATAAGGGTCAACAGTAGGAAGCTCGATAGTCGCGGCCGCCAATCCTCCAAGTTTTTGAATACCTAAAGCATCGGACAGGAAGATCACCCTCCCACCGCGTGCGATGACCTCCTGCATGTTGGAGGCCGTTTTCTCAAATAGTTCGTCCGACGGAGCGATGACGATCACCGGCACGTTTTCGTCGATTAGAGCGATAGGACCGTGTTTCATCTCACCGGCGGCATATCCCTCAGCGTGAATGTAAGAAATTTCCTTGAGTTTCAGAGCGCCCTCCAGCGCGATAGGGAACCCTGTACCGCGCCCGAGATAAAGCACGTCACGTGCTTCCACGACTTCTTGCGCTAGACTTGCAATGGCGCCGTCGTGGTTGAGCACATCGTTTGAGCGTGAAGGCACTTCAGTAAGTGCATGACACAGAGAAGCTTCCTGGTCGTGGTCAATTTTTCCGCGTAAAGCCGCCAAGCCGATTACTAAACATGCCAGCGTTGTTAACTGTGTGGTGAATGCTTTGGTCGACGCGACACCGATTTCGGGGCCCGCCTTGGTCAGAAGGACGGCATCGGACTCCCGCGCCATTGAGCTTTCCGGGACGTTGACGATCGAGAGAGTGTGTTGATCGTGTTCTTTCGCATAACGCAATGCGGCCAAGGTATCGGCGGTCTCGCCCGACTGGGAGATGAATAGTGACAAGCCGCCTGTTTGCATTTTTACCGTCCGGTAACGGAATTCAGATGCAATATCGATATCGCACGGAACTCCGGCCACAGTTTCGAACCAGTACCGGGCGACCATACCCGCATGGTAAGACGTACCGCAGGCCACAATGGCTATGCGCGGTATTTTGGTCAGGTCAAATGGCAACTTGGGCAGAACGATCGTCTCATTCCAAGGGTTGAGAATTGTCTGCAGGGTGTCACCGATGACGGCGGGTTGCTCGTAGATTTCCTTAAGCATGAAATGCGGGAAATTGCCCTTTCCGACGACCGCCCCAGAGGACGCAGTCTCGCGGATTTCGCGCTCCACGACGGCGTCGGTCTCATCATGAACCACGGCGCCTTCCGCCGTGATTTCCGCCCAGTCGCCTTCATCTAGATAGCTGATCTGCTGGGTCAGAGGCGCCAGCGCCAAGGCATCCGACCCGATATATATTGCACCCTCTCCGTAGCCAATCGCGAGCGGGCTACCGCGTCGGGCGGCGATCATCATGTCATCGTGACCAGCAAACAAGATAGCGAGTGCAAATGCACCTTCCAACCGCTTGAGCGACGCTGCCACGGCTTCCGCCGGCGTCTTATCATCATCAAGATAGCTGCTAATCAGGTGGACCACGGCCTCGGTATCAGTATCGGTTTGGAAATGATGGCCGGCCGCGCTCAGCTCACTACGGAGCTCCTGAAAGTTCTCAATAATACCGTTGTGAACCAGGACGACGCGGTCGTCGGCGTGGGGATGGGCGTTGACGTCAGTCGGTGGACCGTGTGTAGCCCAACGCGTATGCCCTATGCCAATCGTGCCCGAGAGGGGCGCTCCGTCGATTAACGCCTCTAGATTAATTATTTTGCCTTCGGTGCGTCGACGTTCGATTTTGCTGTCAACCAACGTTGCGATTCCGGCGGAGTCGTAGCCGCGGTACTCAAGCCTTTTCAGCGCGTCCAATAAAATTGGGACTGCATCCGCTTTACCGATAGTTCCAATGATTCCGCACATAATTCGACCGTCTCAAGCTTTCCTTGGCATTTTCGACTATTTCTTTTTGGCTGCATCTTTTTCGGTCTGGCGCTTCTTTCTATACGATGCTGCCCGCCCATCCACGTTCTTCTGCCGGGCACGAGCCACCGAGAGAGCATCGGCTCCGACATTGCCAGTCACGACCGATCCAGCGCCAACAATTGCACCCTCTCCGATCTTCAACGGCGCGACCAACGCGGAGTTGGAACCGATGAAAGCGCCAGCGCCAATATCGGTCTTGTACTTAAAGAACCCGTCATAATTACAAGTTATGGTACCGGCACCGATGTTGGCGTAGGCACCAATCCGAGCATCGCCAATGTAGGTCAGATGATTGACCTTTGCTCCTTCTTCCACCAATGCCGCCTTAATCTCGACAAAATTGCCGATAGAAACATCGTTTTCGATCCTAGTGCCTGGCCGTAATCGCGCAAACGGGCCGATGATCGCGCCCGATGCGACATCCGCTTCTTCGATATGACAGAAGGACCGGATCTCAACATTATCGGCGATCTTAACGCCTGGGCCGAAAAATACGTTTGGCGCTATAGAAACGTCGCGACCGATTTTTGTATCAGCGGAAAACCAAACGGTGCCCGGATCGGTCATAGTCACACCGTTTGCCATTGCGGCATTTCGGAGACGCTCCTGCATTTGGGCCTCGGCTTCAGCTAATTGCGCCCGGCTATTAACCCCCACTACTTCAGCCGGGTCAGCGGCTTCGATAACGGCGCAGTTAAGGCCCCGTTCGTGCGCAATTTGAATAATATCTGTCAAATAGTATTCGCCGTTGGCGTTGTCGTTTTCCACCGCATCCAGCAAAGGGAAGAGATATTCTCCGCCGATCGCCATGATGCCCGCATTGCATAGGGCTAGTTGGCGTTGCTGGTCGGTCGCGTCGCTGAACTCGACGATAGCTTTTAGCCCACCTCCGGATTCGGTGACCAAACGACCATATTCCGCCGGGTCGTCTGGCCGGAAGCCAAGCACGACGAGGGCCGGATTATCGGCCGCACGCCGCGCCGACAGCATTTTTTGCATAGTTTCGGCAGTCAGTAGCGGCGTATCGCCAAACAGTATCAGGACATCTCCATCAAACCCTTCTATCGCTTCACGCGCCGCGAGAACGGCGTGACCGGTCCCCAACGCTTCAGTCTGGAGAGCGGTATCTGCGGTGGCCACGGCTTCCAACACCGCATCCATACCGGGGGCAACGACTACGACGACGCGGTCGGGCGAGATAGCATCCAGTTCCGATAGGATGTGAGACACCATTGGACGGTTTGCAACGGGATGTAGAACCTTCGGCAGGTCCGACTTCATCCGCGTTCCCATACCGGCTGCCAGAATTATCGCAGCACATGTTCCCGTGGTCATAGCCCCGAAGACCCGTTCAGTTTAAAATGGCGACGGGCGCAGCACGGTTGCCGTGCAAGCCCATCCGATAATGGAAACTTGCCACAACTGGGGGGTCTCCGCCAAGGGATTTAACTCTTCGGTATACTGAAAAGTTTATTTCTTTTCAGTTGTTTCGTGACGTTTGAGCTTCGTTCTGCGGCCTTTAGATTCGACGGACGCACCATTGAGGTGCGCTATGACAAACCCGAGCGGCGTATTGATTGTCAGGCGCACCGGAACTGGGGGTACATCACCGAAGGGCTTCCCCATCCAAATTCGTGCGCTGCGCTCGCGATCATTCCAGCCGGATTTATCCGTCTTCTTAAATCCAGCTTTTTTATCGATAGTCAGGCGACAATTTACGGTCCCTCCAATATACGGCGTGTATCCGCTGGGTTTAATGATGTCGTTCCCATCGGGTGCTACCATCAAGTCATAGCGTCGACGGCCGTCAAACACGGGCATCTGGGCCTGGCATGATTGACCGACGTCCATTTTTCGGATGATTGAGATAATGGCGCTGGCTAGGTCCATCACACCGACACGCATTTCGAACGGCACCTTGGCCCGGTCGTCGGTTGTCGGCTCCGGACTGATGCGGTCGATTGTTGCGACGTCGTCGGTAAACTTCAGGTCAATGAAACGGTCTTTGCCGCGCCAGCTGTTACGTTGCCCAGCAACCATCGGCTTAACGCCAGCTTCGGAAATTTTGCCACGGGAATAGGCTTTCATCCACCAGGGGAACATTCGGCCTATCATCCCGACGGATTTTGCTTTAGCTGAAAAGTCGTAGTCTGAACGTCGCAGTCCGATCTTGGCTTTCAGGTCGATAACGTGGAACCCGCCAACGTAGATGTTGTAAAATAGTTCGACATCACGCGTGGCCGCCCCCGCAGACTGATACACAAATGCGACAAGGAAAAGCGTGAACAGTAAACTTTTGGATCTCATGCTATGGATCAGTTGCGATGCAAACCAAAGGGTCCCAGAAACCTCGTATGAAGCGCTTTTTAGGATGTGTTTTTCAGGTTGCGTTGACAAGCCCTCATCCTCCGCCTTATATGCGCGCCCGCTCCGGACGGGGACCGGGCGCGTAGCTCAGCGGGAGAGCACTCGCCTCACACGCGAGGGGTCGCTGGTTCAATCCCAGCCGCGCCCACCATCTTAACGTAAAGAAAATAAATTTTTCCTCGGTGTGCAGGTTTTCTTGTATGAAAGTTGCAATTATTTTCCGGTAGTGGAACTATATTCAATAGTTTCGAGTTTTTTATAGCTTGGGAGGGAAGCCAATGAGCCCTGATTCCAATTCCGGCCCCGCGCTGATCGGGATCGAACCCACGATTTACCCAGATAACGACCTCACGCAGCGGCCGCTGGCCCGAGCGAAGTTCCTGAAAAACACATGGTATGTAGCCATGCCATCAGAGGAGTTGAAGGACGGCGAAATCGTTCACCGTACGATTCTCAACCTGCCGGTTGCATTTTACCGAAAGGAAAAGGGTGGCGTCGCGGCTATCAGGGACATGTGTCCGCACCGTCAGGTGCCGCTATCGATGGGCACCCTGCAGTCAGGTGACCGGGTACAGTGCATTTATCACGGACTTCAATTCGGAGCCGACGGCAAATGCACGCACAATCCGCACGGCAGTCAAAAAATTTCGGATGCCCTGCACCTGCCGGCCTATACGGTGGTGGAGAAACACCGGCTCCTGTGGGTCTGGATGGGCGACAAGCCGGCCGATCTCGACAAAATCCCGGATTACAGCTGCATCGACGACAGCCCGGAATTGCACATCACGGAGTTCGGGTATCTGAACGCGAAATGTCACTACGGACTGATGATCGACAACCTACTGGATCTAAGTCACATCTGCTTTACCCATGCCGGCATCCTCGGCAATCCGGATACCGCGGAAACCGATCCGGACGTGACCGTCGAGGGCGACACCGTCACCGTGTCCCGTTATTCCGAGGATGCGGAAACGCCCGGCATGATCAAAATGTTCACTGACGATCCTGAGCTTCAGGCCCGAGGCAAACAGTGGACCGCGATCACGTGGTACCCTGCCTCGAATCTGCTACTCAATTTCGGCGCCTCCAAGCTCGGCGAACCCAGAGAAAACGGCACGGGCTACATGGCGCTTCACTGGCTAACCCCTGAAACCGACCGTACGACGCATTACTATTATTGCGCCGCACGCTGGAACGTGCAGACCGACGACGCACGCAACAAGGAAATTCGCGACCTGATCTACAAAATGCGGACATTCGCCTTTGCCGATCAGGACATGCCGGTGATCGCGGCCCAGCAAGTAGCGCAGGATTCACTCGACCATGATCCGAACCCGGCGAAACTCAGCATCGATGCGGGTCCCAACGCGTACGAAAAGATTCTCAATCGGTTGATTGCAGAAGAGAACTGATCCTCTCCAGAAAGGTCATAAATCATACTAGGTAATGGGAGAGGCCCCGTTACCTAGCCATTTGGCTTGCCAGACAAATTACCCTCGGACTTGTAATAGGCGTCGCAGCGCACGACCAACCCTGCCGAGTCGAACTGCCAAAGATCAAGACCAAGCCAATCGAGCCGGTCTCCGTTAGCCATAGTGCCCGTGATATGCCATTCAGAGCAGGCGCGGTCGGCGCCGTTGGCCCAGTGACACCTCACCTCACAATGAAGGTCCGTAATGGTTTCACAAAAATGGCGATACATGTCGCGAATAGCGTCCCTGCCCTGCACCGTGAAACCATCCGGCGACGTCCCTCGAGCCAGCAACCATATCCCATCGTGAACGAAGTGATTCGCGAACCCGTCGGGGTCGTGTTCGTTCCATGCATTACAAAGGCTTGCCGCTGTTGCTAGGTTCCGTTTTTCGTTGTCGCTCATATAACCGCACTGTCCACTTCTGTTTAATAATTCAAACAAATACCAGAGTTCAGAAAGAAGGATTATTGATCTGTATAAAATGGTCGATAAGGGCAGATACAGCCTCCGGGGCATCTTCCTGTAGGTAGTGACCAACACCAGGTAACTTTACAACAGGTCCGCCCGGCCAAGCGTCCCGGAAGCGGTATTCTATCCAGTCTGGTGGCATTCCCCGGTCTTCCATCCCGACGACGCACATAGCCGGTATTTTCTTGAGAGCACCTACGTCGTACTTGTCGCCCATTTCTTCAACAAAAGTAATTGTTTCCCGATGCCCAATACTAAGCGGAAACTGAAGCGCACCCTTGCAGGATTCCACCGTGGGAAATGGAGTTGCATATGCACGCACCCATGTCTCGTCTATGTGGGATGTCCGCTCGAAGCCAACCCGTTTCATCACTGATAACACCGTTGATCCTAGGTTTGATATGGTCGGTTCGAAATGATCAGATTTAATAAAATTTACCCACGGCCGATCGTAAACCTTGTCTGGAACAGCTGACCACGGCGAATACGTATTGCACAGGCAAAGTCCACGAATCCGATCGGGGTGCCGCAAAGCAAAACTGGTGCCAATGGTGCCGCCCCAATCCTGCATCACCAGCGTGATATTCCATAGGTCAAGGCTAAGAAGTAGCTGTTCCAGATTGTCACAGTGTTCGCGGATCCAGTAGTCACGGTCCTGAGGCGTTTCACTTTTTCCGAAGCCCATGTGATCGGGAACAATTACGCGCCCCAGTTTGCTAAATCGCGGAATAAAATTCCGATAAATATATGCCCAAGTGGGTTCCCCATGCAGGCAAACAATAACGTCGCCGTCTTCCCCGTTGGATGCACCCACATCAACATAATGCTGACGGAACCCATTCCCGTTGAAGAAGTGCGGTGAATAGGGCCATGTGCCGTCAAAGGTCTCTTCGGCTGGGATCATCATAGTCGCCTTTTGGTGGTGCGCTTTTTCATTGTAATGTGAGTTACCGCATGACTTTAGTCAAAATTCTCCTAGTCGATTGGCGGGTTTTTGCCATAAGGGTTACTATATTTTCTAGATATCTTCCGAAAAAGGTGACGACCGCCTAGTATTTGTTTCGTAAAATTATTTATAAAAAGGGAAAACCTTTGGCAAAGCTAAGTGACCTATCACGGGCAGATGCTAAATGTCGGTTTAGGGCGGGCGTCGGAATGCGAATATGGCGATCCCAACAGTTTTGTGAGCGACGAAAATAACCGGCGCCGGTGGATTCATTGCCGCGGATCCCGACAGACACCTGAGCGCTGCGCACCGTTAATAGACAGAAAGCCAACCTTTGCTGACTGACGACAGAAACAGGTTCGTAACAGAAACTGGAGCCGGCACGCCGATGGGAAACCTATTCCGCCGGTACTGGATACCTTTTCTGCTATCCGACGAAATCGCCGAAAAGGATTGCCCGCCAGTACGGGTGACGCTTTTGTCAGAGAGACTTGTGGCATTTCGGGATAGCAACGGTGAAATCGGACTGATCGAGGAGTTTTGCGCCCATCGCCGCGTGTCACTTTGGTTCGGAAGGAATGAGGAAGGCGGTCTCCGCTGCCCCTATCATGGCTGGAAATTCGACTTTACTGGAAAATGTCTGGAAATCCCCTCGGAACCAGACGACAGCACTTTTCGCCACGAGGTTTCGTTAACCTCCTATCCCTGCATTGAGCGCGGCGGCATCGTTTGGACGTATATGGGACCACCGGAATATAGACCCGAACCGCCAGCCTTCGAATGGGTAATGGTTTCAGAAAAACAGCGTTATCATACAAAACGACTGCAGGAGTCGAACTACCTACAGGCACTTGAGGGCGGTATCGACTCTAGCCACGTCGGTTTTCTCCACACCGGTGAGCTTCGCAGTGACCCGTTGCATCACGGTTCCAAGGGCTCAGATTACCACCTGTCCGACCGAAAACCACGCTTCGAAGTAAAGGAAACCACTGGCGGATTAAACATGGGCGTGCGGCGCAACGCGGCCGAGGATAACTATTACTGGCGAATTACACCCTGGATTATGCCCTGGTACACGATCGTTCCGCCGTATGGCGATAATCCGTTGCACGGCCACGCGTGGGTTCCGATTGACGACGCGACATGTTTCGCGTGGACGTTTTCTTATCATCCTAGCCGGCCACTAAACGAACTTGAGATGTCCGTCATGACGGAGGGCGGCAGTCTGCACGTGACGCAAATCCCCGGAACCTTCCGACCAGTAGCGAACCGATATAACGATTATCATATGGACCGCGAGGCGCAAAAAGCTGGCACGTCGTCTAGCGGCGTAAAAGGTATCGCCATGCAGGACGCTTCGATCCAAGAAAGCATGGGAACGGTAGCTGACCGCTCGCGTGAAAATTTGGTACTCACAGATCGCGGAATCACTCAGGCACGGCGTCTACTTCTAAAGTCTGCAGAAAACCTTGAACGAGGGATCCAGCCCCCGGGCTTGAGCTCAGACGCACAGGCAGTTCGATCTGCTTCATTCGAGCTCGACCGGGCGATTCCGTTCGACCAAGCGCCGGGAGATCCGACGAAAGTCAAAAAGGGCGTCGCCCACACCTCCATCTAACTTAAAGGAAGAAAGTGATGACCGACGAACTCGACCCCCGCGCCGCCGGGGCACGCAGGTTTCAAGAAAAGGTCTGCGTGATTACCGGCGCTGGTCAGGGTATTGGCCGGGCGACTGCACGACGGCTCGGTCAGGAAGGCGGAAAAATTGTCGTCGCTGACCGGATTGATGAAACGGCCACCCGCACCACAGAGGAATTGCGGGAGCACGGTGTCGAATCGATCAAAGCGATCGTCGACCTCAGCACCTACGAAGGGTCCGAAATTCTTATGGCGGAGGCTGTCTCTTCATTTGGACGTGTCGACGTTCTAGTCAACAACGTAGGGGGTACGATCTGGATGAAACCTTTCCATCTTTACACCGAAGAAGAGGTCGAGATGGAATTGGAACGCTCGTTAAAACCAACCCTATGGGGTTGCCGCGCTGTCCTGCCGATCATGATGGAGCAAAAATCAGGCGCTATCGTTAATCTGGGATCTCAGTCGGTGCGTGGGCTATATCGTTTGCCTTACGCGTCTAGCAAAGGTGGCATACTTGCACTGGGCAAAGTCTTAGCGATGGAATACGGAAAGTATGGTATCAGGGTAAATACGATGTCGCCCGGCGGCACAGACATACCGGATCGCGCAACCAAGCGTTCTTTCATCCGCCCCGGTGTAATTGCGGAAGAACCGAATCAAGCGGACACTTTTCGCCGGGAAATGTTCGAAGACATCACCAATCAACAGGCGATCAAACGACGTGGCACACCGGAAGAACAGGCGGCAGCGGTTGCATTTCTGGCGTCCGATGACGCTAGTTTTATTACCGGTGACAATATCAACTGTAGCGGCGGGCAGTCCTAATTTAAAAAGGGGTGTTAGGTGTTTCTTTGCTAGCAAAGGGCCGGAGGTGTTCCCGCACCACGCAGACCAACGCAGGACGAATTCAGGAAGATCATATATGAATCATTGGGCTGGCGGCCCAAATTAGGCGTCAATCGCCGCGGATGCTGGCTTCCACCTGCTGTCGCAATTCATGCGTGACACCCGGTTCAATGTCGAACCAACGGCTCCAAGCCGGCGGCCCCTGGTGCAGCAACATGCCAACGCCGTTAAGGGTACGATTGCCGCGCCCGCGGGCGGCTGCGAGAAACGGAGTTTCCAGCGGAATATAAATGATATCGGCAGCAATCGCCTCGCCAGGAAGCGCGTCAAGACGGATATCGAGTGCCGCTTCTCCTTCCATACCCTGGCTGGTCACGTTCACTACCATGGTCACGCCTGCAAGTAGATCGTGTCTATCTTCCCACGGATACACGACGATGGGGCCGCCCAGTTCTTCAGCCAGCTTTTCAGAACGTTCCCGGGTGCGATTCACTAGGCGAAGCTCGGTCACGCCCTCGTCCAACAGGGCATAGCAGACCGCGCGCCCGCCGCCGCCGGCACCGATGACCGTCACCGGGCCGGCTTCCGCCGGCCAGTCGGGGAAAAATTCTCGGAGATTTCCTCGAAAACCTAGCCAATCGTTGTTGGTCCCGAAGAGTGAGCCGTCTTCACGTACTACGACACAGCTGATGGCGCCTATCTTTTTTGCCACTTCATCGACCTCGTCGACAACGTCCATCGCGGACTGCTTGTGCGGAATTGTCAGGTTGCAGCCGGCGAAACCCAGCGGATGCATTGCGCGCAGCGCAGGGCCAATCTGGCCGGGTTCGACGGCTAGCGGCACATAAATGCCAGAAAGCCCCTGCTGCTCCATCCAGTAGTTGTGCATCATTGGCGAGCGGGAATGCATTACCGGCCAGCCCATGACCGCGGCCATGTGGAAGGAGTCGGAACCGGTCACGAAGCCGCCTCGTCCAGCTTTGCGTTGAAGTGATCCCAGGTGCGTTGGAACAGATTCGGGTTCCACAGCTTCTCACGGCACAGTGCTAGCTCTTCGGAGCTGAACGAGTATGGCGTGCCGATCTGAGCCGCCATGTACTGGCGTTCGGCATTGTCTTCCAAGTAGTTCATAAGAACGAAGGCATCGACCAAGCTGTCCCCGCAGGTCACCGCCCCATGCGCCTTCATTAGCGCGGCCGGCCGGTCGGCCAGCGTATCCGTCAGACGTTTCGCCATCTCCGGGTTATTAATCGAATCCGGCGAATCAAGCACAGGCAGCGGATAGACCAAAGAACCTTGCGCATAGACCGGCAAATACTCCGCCCCGGCGGTCGACAGGATAGTCGACCAGTTAGGGTGGGCGTGAATGCAAGCCTTCACGTCAGGGCGCGCCTTGTATACCCCCGCGTGCAAATGAAATTCCAGCGGTGGTTTGCCGTTACCCTCGATGACATTCCCGTCAAAATCGATAGTGCAGATATCGGCGGCCGTCAGCTGACTGCGCTGGCACGACCCGATATTGATCAGTATTCGGTCGTCGTCGAGTCTGATGCTGGCATGCCCGTTGTAGTCGAGAATACCGTTATGTTCGAGCATCCGGATACAACGGACGATCTGCTGCTTGCGTTCATCTATCTGGCCCATCTCTTTTTCCGCGTTTTCTATATGACGACTTCGGTCATGATCCCTTTCGGGAAAATATCTTCGGGCGTTAGGTGTTTATGCGCAATCCCCTGTTGGTAGGTGTAAAGAAGCATCTGTTCCCAGGTTGCACGATTTTCCTCGACCCCGAACGGGAATGGGTCTTCGCCGAACATCGCCTGCATGCGCCGCGCATAAGCCGGCACTAAAGGCAGCGGATATCGCGACACGGCGGGATCGAGCATGCGGTCGACGCTACGGCGTTTGGATTCGTTAAACGCGTTCAGCAGATTTCGGGCCACCCATGGGTTTTCGTCGACGATTTGCCGCTGCATGGCGATGATGTGCATGATCGGCCACACGCCGGTACGTGCGTAATACTCTTCCTCCATCGGCACGTGATCTGGATAGAGCCGCTCCACGTCCGGGTGTTTGTCGAGGAAACAGGTCGGCGGCCGCGCGATGATAGCGCAGTCGATTTCGCCTGCGGCGAGCATTTCCGACAATGACCTGTCCACCACGCGTGTCAGTTCCACACCATCCGGCAGATTGATCTCGACTTTTTCGAGCCGGCCCGCCGAATTGGCGCCCGCCTGATACCAGTGTACGTCGGACAGCTTCACGCCACAGTCGTTGTGCATCCAGCCGCGCATATAGACAGCGGCGGAGTGCGCCCATTCGGGCGAGCCGATGCGCTTTCCTCTCAGGTCCGCGACCGTCTCGATGCCCGCGTTTTTGTTGACGTAAAACGACGAGAACCGGAACAATCTCGAACACACGACGGGCAGGCCGACGATGTCGCAATCGTCGCGGGAGATCTGCGCTGAAAACTTGGCAAAGCTGAGCTCCGCAACATCCCATTCCCGGTTGGCGGTGAAACGAGCAAATACCTCGTGATGCCCCAGCATCGACCAAGTGTGATCAATCCCTTCAGCGCGAACATCGCCGGTGCGGAAATCGCGAAAATGGTCATAATCGGTCGACGCAATGCTGAGATTTAGATTGCCCATCAGCGCCCCGCCCGGCGGGAGAAATGCTCCCAGGCGCGCGAGAATCCGGCTTGCTCATTTTCTGCGCCTCGCCTTGCGTCGATCTCGCCTTCGCTGAGATATTCGACGCTACCGCCGAGGCCAATAGCGTCTAACTGTATCTGTGCGTTCACCTGGAGAAAGATTGAGGTCAGCACGGCGTCTTCGAGACTGTACCCGGCGATTGTCGCACCATGCCCGCGCATAAGCACGATCTTGCCATCACCCAGCGTTCGGCACATGTCGCGGCCCTGTTCCATGGTCGTAACCAGCATGATAGTCTCGTCGCCGAACTTATCTCGGATATCCCATGTAGGTGGCGGGTCGCCGATACGGGCGGCAACATGGATGATCGGCTGCAGCTGCACAGACGAAACCGTAAACGGCACCACTTGGTAAGAATGATTGTGCACCACCGAATTCACGTCCGGTCGCTGTTCGTAGATAGCCCCATGAATGGCGCGCTCGGAATATGGTGTTCTGTCACCAAGATCTAGTGGCGTGCCGTCCAGTTCGAAGGTCACGATGTCTTCCGGCTCAATCAGGGATGGAGCTTTCGAATACGCCAACAGGTAGCGGTCCGGATTGTCAGGGTGACGGATACTGACATGTCCGTACGAATCGCAGACGTTTTCATGCGCGACGATGCGATTGGCTGTTACAAGCGCCTCGATGACAGCATTCAGATCTGACATTGGCCCCTCCCTTCCGATTTTTTCGGCTATTGCATAGATTTGTATACGCCCCTTCGGACGCCAACAAGCCCGGCGAAGGCGCTCAGGTTTTTAAATGCGACGGCGCTGCCGGGTCGGGCCTGACGCCAACCACGTTGGCCATCAACCCGGTGGTACAGAAGTGGCCGATTGCAGCGACGAGTTCGACAATGCGCTGATACCCCAACACCTCTTCGGCGGCGGCAAATCCGGCATCGGACAAGTTACCGGTGCCGAGAAGCTCCTGCACAGCCGCGTGAACGGCTGCGTCTTCGTCATTTTCGAAGGCTGGCTGCCGGCCCTCGTTGATAGCTTCAATGATTTCGGGGGCCAACCCCGCCCGCAATGCTGTTGTGGCCTGCGCACTCCACGGATAGGCAGCTTTCCAGTGGCGCACCGTCATCAGCGAAATGATGCGCACCTGGCTCGGGCTGAGCGAACAATCCAACAGATGGGCGCTAGATTCGTTGTGCAGCCGCCAGACATTCGCCGAATAAGCATAGCCGATGGCCGGTCCGAAACCGGCGCGCCCATTGTTAGCAACCACCCTGTCATAGGCTGCCTGCTGTTTATCATCCATGTCCTTACGATCTAGGACGGGTATTCTGGTCATCCGGTATCTCCCTGAGATCAAATGAATTCGGGGCATCACTACGACAGGACAGGAAGCCTTTTTCCAGACGGTCGCGTTCGAGGTTTCGGCCGATGAAAACAAGGCGAGAAACGCGCGCGTTCGGACCCCATTCGCCGACGAAATCCCCTTCCAGCATCATGTTAACTGCCTGAAGCCCCAGCTTCCGGTCCTCGCCGGCGACGAAAATAATCCCTTTGGTTCGCAGAATATCTGTACCAAACCGTCCCAGCATGTCCCTCAGCCATTCTTCCAAGCGGAATCCGTCCATCGGCGCCTCGCTGCTTAAAGACAGGCTAGAAATACCGGTAGCGTCAATATGATCGTGATGATCATCATCGGGAATAGGTTCGAGCTGCGCCTCAATTCTTTCGAGCTCGAAGCCGTGGCGGTTGAGAATTCCTGCGGCCGGTACTTCCGACCTATTGGCCCGTACGATGGGCGCAAACGGATTGTTCCGGCGAAGCAGCCCCTCAATTTCCGCAACCGGCACGGTGGCATCGTCCACCTTGTTCAGCACCAGATAATCGCTAAATGCAATCTGATCGGCAGCGTCATGGCCGTGTTTCAGCTGTTCGGAAATATTCACAGCGTCAACCACGCAGAGCACCGAATCCAGACGGCACTGTGCGCCTATCAACTGGTCGATCACCATCGTCTGTATGACCGGGCTGGGATTGGCAAGGCCAGTCGTTTCGATGATGATTCCGTCCAGGTCTGACTTTTCGCTTAATAGATTGCGCATCGTACGGATCAGATCGCCGCGGACTACACAGCAAATACAACCACTACTAAGCTCGATGAGTTCTTCATCCCCCGTTTCGATCAGCTCGCCATCAATACCGATATCACCGAATTCATTGACGATGACGGCGTAACGTTTGTCATCGACGTCCGAGAGCAAGTGGTTAAGCAGTGTTGTTTTGCCGGCTCCCAAGTAGCCGGTCAGGACCGTGACTGGTATGCGTTTTTCAAAGTTATGGTCAATCGCGTCCAAACGCCACTCCCCTGCGTCTATTCCCAAGGCATGAGAGATGCGTGAATTACGTCGCCGCTGTTGCCAACAGCGTTGATGGCGTCGTGCACGTCTTCAAGGCCGAACCGGTGCGTGGTCATTAGGCTTATATCAAATCGACCGGAGGCTAGCTGCTTGAGGCCTAATTCGCAGCTCTCATAGTTGTGTCCACGGGCCGCCTTCACGGTGATGTACTTATTAGCAATCTTGCCCATCGGGTAATTGGGAAACTCGGGCACATCCTCACCCTGGAACTGCAGCGTTCCTCCCTTGCGCTTCAGCGCTTCGACGCCGAGCAAGGTCGGGATAGTCCCGGCACCCGCCGTACAATCGAGCGAAACGTCAAGCCCCTCGCCGCCGGTGATTTCCATAATTCGTTGTAAGGGGTCATCTTCCTCGACATTGATGATGTAATCAGCGCCGAGCTTTTTTGCAACCTCGAGGCGTTTCAGGTCCTTAGAGGTACCAGTAACAATAATCAGCGACGCGCCGGCCTGTTTGCAGGCAATCGTATTGCATAACCCTTGCTGTCCAGGCCCCTGGATCAACACCCGATCATCATAGCCAACCTCACAGTCAAATAGCGCCCACTGGATGCCAGTCGCCATTGGCGTTATGACACCGGCGATCTCCGGTTTTAGGCCGTGGGGCACCTTGTGGATTACCGAATTCCAAGGCAAGTACATGTACTGTGCGAACCCGCCGAATAAATGCGGGTCGCGTTCAGCCAACGTATAGCCGAAGCGCAGTCCCTCTGGAAACTTTCGCCAGTCTGTAAACATACAGAGCCGGTAATCTCCGCGGTGACAGTGTTCACAGTTCATGCAGCCCACATAGTGTTCTACGAACACCAGATCGCCTTCTTTAAGGCCGCGACGCTTCTTGAACGTCTCGCCCGCCTTTGCAATATAACCGATATTTTCGTGCCCCATGATTACGGGCCCTTCGAAAGGGGGCCTAGAATAGAACTTGACGTCGGTACCACAAATACCGGCAACTTCTACCTTCAGAAGGGCTGCCTCATCGGAGATATCCGGCATATCATATTCTCGGAACTCGGTTGTCTGCGGCGCCGTGCGAACGGCAGCATGAACTTTTTCGACCACGCTGGTCACTCCATTGATTGTGTTGACCCAGATTTACCAAAGCGGCAAAGTCCGGGCAAATTTCACCGTCCTAAGTTAATTGGAAAAACCTATGTTCAGACGACTGGGTCCCGAAAACAACATTCTAGAGGATATTTCCCGGGTGGAGAGCCTGATCCGGGACCGGTTTAAGATACCGCATTCTGAAATAATCCTAGTTTCGGAAGACCCCGGCCTAAAGCCCGGGTTTCCCATAAAAGAGACCAACGCGGTATTTTGGAAGCAGGATACCCGATACCGGCTCAAGGTTTTCTCACCTATAACCGATGTGAAAACCGATGACCTGCCACTTACCTGGCTCCTGCCATCGCTGGAAGACACCGGCGAGCTTGATTGCTGTTGACCGGGAAAACGATGGAAGCCCCATGAGCAAGACACGACTTCACGCCGTATCGCGGACCCAGGGTAACAACCGCGCCCTGAAAGAGGGAGAAATCTCCCTACCCGACTTCGATATAGATTTCGAAGAAGTCCCCGTACTCGTGCACGCTTTCCGGCGAATGGTTCGGGAAATGGCGTACGATATCTGCGAGATGGCACTCACGACCTATATCTGTGCCAAAGCGCATGGAGTGAAGTTCACGGCGCTACCCGTCTTTCTTGTTCGAGATTTTCATCACGACGCAATCATCCATAATGTACCATCCGGGCTTGCATCACCTGCAGACCTAACAGGCAAGCGCGTCGGTGTGAACAGGGGCTATACGGTCACCACCGGGGTCTGGGCTCGATCGATAATCGAGGAAGAGTTCGAAGTTGACCTATCATCAGTGACTTGGTGCCCGTCCGGCGACGAACACGTCGCCGAATACAAAGCGCCCGACAACGTACAACCGTTGGAGGACGGGGATCTTGAAGGCGCGCTGACATCAGGGGATTTAGTGGCAGCAGTCGGAACCAAAGTAGATCACCCAAATGTTACGACCATGTTTGACGACCCTTTTGCTGCGGCCTTTTCGGCGCTTAAAAACCGTGGGCTTTATCCGATCAACCATACAGTTGTCGTACGTGACGATTTGCTGGCCAGCAACCCGGATGTAGCAACACAGGTATTTGACGCATTCACTACCTCAAAAAATCGGTATGTTGACGACCTGAAGGCCGGACGAGTGACCGAACCAGAGCGGGTGGACAAGGTGCACCTAGCGGCACTTGAAGTGATGGACGATCCCCTGCCCTACGGTATCGAGCCTAACCGCGACACGCTGGAAAGGCTGATCGGCCATGCGGTAACTCAGAAAATCATCCCAGAGACCGTCATGGTGGAGGATCTGTTCGCTGAAAACCTGATGGACAACATCGGTTAACGACGATTCTAGTCGCCTACGCCATCTAGGAATTCCAAAACCCGAGTTGGGATGTTGTCTTCAGACTGCTGCTTCACCGCAATATCCACATACTCTGAACCCGCCAGACATTCGTGCAGGTATCTGGCCGCGGAAGTCGCGTGCGCTTCGTCGTCGCCAGGCACGATCATCGACGGAAGATCCAGCGCCAGAAGTTCCTCCGCCTCGGCACCCGGCGCGGTGTCGCGGTCAAATAATCCCCGGCACATCGCTGACACGGTGTTCTTGTAGACGACAAGGTCAGATGTGGCATATTGCGTAGCAAATTTTTCGTCAACACGAATAACATTGCCCCAAGGACCGCCGCGCGGGTCCTGCGAAAAATTAAGGTCGTGGCTACGCACCAAATCGACCACTGCATGCATGCCATTCTCCTCAACGAAGGAGAGATGCTGGGCAAAACGCAAGTGGCAGTTTATGCGGTATTTGGCACCGCCGACCGGCCAAAACAGGATCATCGACAACACCCGCTCTGGAAAAGCGACACCAAAGGCTGTCACTGGCGGACACCCCATGCATCCGCCAAGCAAGTGCGCCCTTTCAAAGCCCAATTCATCCAGCAAACCGGCACCCTGACGAACGAAATGAGACCAGCCGACGGCCTCCAACCGGCCACCCGACTCGCCGTTTTCTCGCCGGTCGAAGATGATACAGGTGTATTTAGACGGCAAGTAGTCGAGCAACTTGACCCGCTTATAAATACCGAGATCGGTCCACTGTTCGAGGCGGGCATTGAACCCACCGGGGGCGTACATCAAAATGGGCGGGCCCCCGCCAAAAACATCGTATCGAGTCCGAATTCCATCAATTTCAGCAAAGGGCATTTATCGATCTTATATACGTTTACCTATTATGGGATAAATCTATCCGGCATACAGCGATCCGTCTATTGACGGCAAGTGCTTAGATTTCTAATTAAATACATAACGGACGTAACGCGTCCAATACCCTAAGGGGGCTCTTGCGCTGGAGCCACATAAACGGAATAAATCGAGTTCTTGTCGAGCCTGCTTTGTTGGTAGCAGCAATGATGACCCGGGAGATAACAAATGCTGCGCAAGGAAGTTAATGACCTTCTGACCCAGACAGACAAAGGCACGCCCATGGGTGAGCTTTTTCGTCAATACTGGCTGCCGGCGCTTCTCGCAGAAGAACTGCCGGAGAACGACTGTCCGCCGGTCCGGGTGGAACTATTAGGCGAAAAGATGATTGCCTTTCGCGACTCAGATGGCCGCTACGGGCTGGTAGAGGAGTTCTGCGCTCACCGCCGGGTATCCCTGTGGTTCGGACGCAATGAGGAGTGCGGTTTGCGCTGCCCATACCACGGCTGGAAGTTCGACGTCGAAGGCAACTGTGTCGATATCCCTTCTGAACCGGAAGACAGTGTTGTCCGTCAGGAAGCCAGACTGCAGGCCTACCCTCTAATCAAGGTTGGTGATTTGCTGTGGACGTATATGGGCGATCCAGGAAATCGGCCTCCTCAACCTGAGTGGGAGTTCGCTACCGTCGCGCCGGCACAGACCGTTTCAACCAAGCGGCTGCAGGAATGTAACTGGCTCCAAGCGCTGGAAGGCGGCATCGACTCCAGCCACGTTTCATGGTTGCATTCGAAGGAACTTGAACGGGATCCCCTTTTCAAGGGGGCAGAGGCGAACAAGTTTAATATGGGCGACATGAAACCAGTCTTCGAGGTTCGCGACTCAGACGGCGGACTGTATGTCGCCGCACGGCGGAAGGTAGAAGGCGGTAAGAGCTATTGGCGTATAACACAGTGGGTCATGCCCTGCTTCACCATGATCGCACCGCGTGCCGATCATCCGCAGCACGGCCACTTCTGGGTACCAATTAATGACGAAAATTGCTGGACTTGGAGTTACGACTACCATCCTGACCGGCCTCTGACACCCGAGGAACGCCAAGCCTGTCTGGATGGGAAGGGGATACACGTACCCCTGATCCCAGGGACATATCGTCCGACGCAGAACAAGGACAATGATTACCTTATTGACCGCAAAGCGCAGCAACGCGGCGAGACGTTCTCTGGTGTGTTCGGGTTCGGCATGCAAGATGCATCCCTTCAGGAATCCATGGGCCCGATCGTCGACCGAAGCCGGGAAAACCTGGTCCCCACCGATTACGGTATTGTCATGACCCGTAACAAACTTCGTAAGGCCGTAACGGACCTTATGGAGAAAGGCATTATGCCAAAAGGGCGGGAGCCAGAACATATGAAGGTTCGTTCTGTCGCGATCGTGCTAGATCCCGATGAGGACTATGTCGAAGCTTGCAGAGAAGCTTTTAAAACGGGCACCGGCAGGGAGCGTGTAACTGTATAGAGAAGGCTCTTTCTTTCCTTCCCACCTAGTGCCCCCACCCATGATCGGCGAACTTCAGCCGTAATTGGCGCCGCGCAACACCCACTCCACTTAGTTATCCTCGGCAGGTAACCAGGTGAGAGAAGAGTGATGCAAGGATATGAGAATGCGCCCGTCTAGTTTGTGATAAATAAATGTATAGTCAGCGTCGGTTGTGGTGCCGTCGGTATTAATGAAGGCGTAGTGCCCCATATCCGTACACCACCCACCATCCATCTGAAGTACCGGACCGGCGGCGCTCTGAAATTCCACCCGTTTCCAACCCCGATTTAGAAACCCGTAGTCATTAGGATAGGCCGGATCGTCACCAAGAAAGTATGAACGTACTCCTGCGCGATCGAGCCGTATCGTGTC
>JAYYZV010000014.1:0-12194 GCA_036339975.1 Pseudomonadota bacterium
ATTCAGGAGGAAACCACCTATCTGGATATCCCCTGCATCACGTTGCGCAAAAATACTGAACGACCAATTACATTGACGGCGGGAACAAATCGACTGGCGACGATCGCCGATTTGCCGGGTTATGTGAACGATATTCTAAACGGTAATTGGCCTTCTGGGAGGCGCCCCGATCTATGGGATGGGAATACCGCGAGCCGCGTGATTAATGATCTTCAACGGCGAATGGGATGAGGGATGTATACACCGGCGGAGGGCAGGTTCTGATCCGGTGTAATATAGCTGGTCATTCCTCCAAGAAGGCTTGGGCAAGAACTCTTGCCATAATTTCTGCGTTCCGACATATGGAAAAACGGGCCGCTCGCTCGGCAGGGCGTCGAAAGATTGGTTCAAATAGCGCTGCCTTAGTTCCCACGTTAGTTAAGATCAATCGTAGCCTTTGTACATTTTGAACCAATCCACAAACTTGGGCACACCAATATCTATCGGCGTGGCGGGTTCGAAGCCGAGATCGTTGCGGATCGCGTCGATGTCGGCAACGGTCTCCTTTACATCCCCTAACTGCATCGGTCTCATAATCATCTCGGCTTTGCGCCCAAGCGCCTCTTCCAAAATCTGGATGAGACGCATCAGCGGAACGGAGCGGTTATTACCGATATTGTAAACGCGGTGCGGTGGGCCGTCTGCAGCGCTAGGAGGATTTTCATATGATGAAACCACCCCGGCGACGATATCGTCGATGAAGGTAAAGTCCCGGCTCATATCTCCGTTATTGAAAACCTCGATAGGACGCCCATCCATTATCGCATCGGCAAATAAAAAGAGCGCCATATCAGGTCGCCCCCAAGGGCCATAGACGGTGAAAAACCGCATCCCGGTCTGAGGTATGCCATAAAGATGAGAGTATGAATAACTCATGTGTTCGTTAGCCCGTTTGGTTGCCGCATAAAGCGAAACTGGCGTATCCGTCCGGTCTTCGACCGAAAACGGCAACTTATTATTACTGCCATAGACGGAGCTTGAACTTGCGTAGACAAGATGCTCAAAATCCGGTTGTTGTCGGCAAAGTTCCAGAACCGTCATATGCCCAGCAAGATTAGCGTCGACATAGTCGAAAGGATTATCGATCGAGTGGCGTACACCCGCCTGTGCTGCCAGATGGATTGCTCCAGTCACACCCGATATTGCCGCTTTAATTTCGTTCCACGCTCCGCGGTCCGAGAGATTGAGCCGGTGAAAGTGAAAGCCTTCGCGTTTTCTTAATTCATCTAACCGCGCGTTCTTGAGATCAACGCTGTAATAGTCATTGACGCAATCGATTCCAATGACCTCGTACCCTCGATCAAGCAAACCGTTTGCGGTATGAAACCCGATAAACCCAGCAGCGCCGGTCACTAACGTTTTCATCAAACTCAGAACCCGAAAATACGTTGGAACTGGGACGTCAAAGCACTAGGTATTTACCATACATAGCTTCGGACAACACAGACTATGTCGCTTGCTCTGCGTGTTAATAAGGGTTGCCCAAGTGCCACCTTTGTTAAGACAATCCGGCATCAAACTTTATACGGTGTATTTCGTCGACGCAGTCAGCCAAGTGCCGGCATCACCTTTTCCCCAAAAAGCTTCACAGACCGCTCCGCATCCTCATAACTCATATCGTTAAAATTGACCTGCAGCGACGCATCGTCGAAACCCCCGATATCTGCATCATACGCTCGAATCTGTTCGGTCAGCATTTCAGGGGTGCCTACCCACGCAGCACCTTTCTCCACCTGAGATTCAAAGGTCTCCGCATCGAGCGCCGTGATCATCTTTCCATATCCCTTGTAGTTGTCTGACGCTGCGCCATCGACCCAGTCCTTCGCCGCGTCTACCAATGATTTGAGGTACCGGTTCAAAGGTTCACGAGCAATCCGAGCAGCTTCTTCCGGGTCCTCATGGCAATGCATATGGAACGCGAGCATTATCCGGCCCTCGCCATCATGACCCGCTGACTTCCATGAATCCCTATATATGCCGATCAATTCGGCCATGGCAGATCCGCCGATCGGAATTGCCATTATGTAATTTCCCACTCTACCCGCCTTTTCAAAGGACTCAGGCGTCGCGAATGCGGCCGTCCAAAAATTAGGGCGCGGTTTCTGAGTTGGTCGCGGCAGAGAGGTCACATTGCTGAATTTATGGAACTTTCCATCATGGGATACGTTTTCGCCCGTCAACAACAGCTCGATTTGCTCAATACCCTCATCAAAGCGGGCGACACTCTCATCAAGCGAAATGCCGAAACGCTCATACTCATGCGGCAGAAATGCCCGAGCGAACCCTATCTCGGCACGACCGCCGGAGATCGCATCGAGCATACCGATTTCACCAGCTAGTTTTAGTGGGTTGTTAAACACGGGCAGGACGGCGCCGGTTACGATGCGTGCTTTTCGTGTGCGCTGTGATGCAGCGGAGAGAAAAACAATCGGGTTAGGGCTGTATCCGCCGTAGGGATGAAAATAATGCTCTACCGTTCTGATGTGGGTATAGCCAAAAACATCCGCCAACTCCGTTAGACGCAAACACTCATCAAAATATTGGCCCCCAGATTTCCTGTCCGGTCCGACGGCAGGAAAAAATTGCATTCCGAATTCCACGAAGATCTCCCAATATTTACCACCGGCCGAGTAAAACCCGGCATTATCCATACGCTAGCGGCAACAGTATCCTGAGTACAGATCAATTACCTTTTTTGTAGCTTTTTAGTTTTAAAGGCATACGGAACAACGGGACATACCAATCAAATACAGTTCGCTATGGCCGCTTGATTTAAAGCAGGGTGTCGCGGTGTTCGACGTAATTCTTTGTTACTTAGCTTATTACCCGTCTTTTTCGGCAAGAGCGTCATCCCTTAACGCCAGTAAATCCCTATGCTAGGGTTTTGCCCTAAAGACATTGGTCAATATAAAGAAACCAACATATGAGGGAGCCCACGATGAAAACCAACCTATTGAAATCTGCCGTCCTTGCAACAGCTGTCGGCGCCTTTACAGTCTCGGCCGGAGCTGCCGAAGCTAAGTTAAAACGCATCACTGTCGGCACCAATCCGCAGGGATCCGTATACTTCCTACTTGGCAGCGGCTTCGCCAAGTTGTTCCAAGAAAAAATGGGTATACGGGCAAATGCACAGCCGCATGCGGGGTCATCCGTATACCTACCGCTGATGGAAGCCGGCGAGATCACGCTCGGCATGAATTCTTCGCTGGACTCGGGTATGGCATGGAGCGCGGTAGCACCTTACAAAAAAGCGACCAAGAAAATACGGGCGGTCGCACGGGTCTGGATCCTGCCCTACGCCTACATGACCAAAGAGAGTTCGGGCATCAAGACGATGGCTGACCTGAAGGGAAAGCGTGTCGTCGTTAAGTTCAAGACGAACGTGTCGCTGGCACAAGCCAATCGGACGATCCTCAGCACTGCTGGCCTCACCGAAAAAGATATCACCCCGATTGAATCCGGTGGCGTCGTCGCAAGTATTTCCATGGTGGTTCAGGGGCGGGTCGACGCCGCGCCAATCGCCACCGGTATGCCGGCTATGCGTAAGGCACATGCGACTGTTCCTGGTGGTTTGCGGATCATCCCGATCGGCCCTAAAGGAACGGATGAGTTCCTCGGCAAGGGCATGGCAGGTCTATACACTGTTCCTCAGAAAAACAGTAAACGGAAGCCGTTCGTCCGCGGCGACATTACCATCGCCGCCTTTGATTCATATCTGAACGCTGGTACTCAGGTAAGCAATGAAGATGCTTATCAGATGGCAAAAGCAATGTACGACAACTGGAAACAGCTGCAGAAAGACTATCCGCCGCTGCGGGGCACAAAGCAGAGCAAGATTGCGCCCGCCAACAACCCAGTGCCCTATCACCCTGGGGCGGCGAAATATTACAAGGAAGTAGGCATCTACGGTGACGCCAATGCCAAAAACGATGCGAATTTGTTGAAAAAATAGGAAACGGACCGCAAAAAAACACAACCGCGCAGGAGATCTCCGATGGATAAATTCAACGGGGTTTTCCTGCGGGTTTGCCTTGCCGCGATTCCGATTATCGGAATTGGGTGGATACTTGCGATTACCGATTACTTCGGTGTCGCGCTGACTTTCCAGCAGGTTATCGCCGTCGTTCTGGGGTTCGCCTGCGCGTGTGCGTTTCTCACCCACCCCTATTTTGAAAAACCCGGACTTCTCGAAATAGGGATGTCGTTGATCGCGTTCTTTTCCTGGTTCTGGATGGCATACAATTTCGAGGACTGGATTGTCACGGCCCATGAAAGGACGCCTGACAAGTGGATTCCCGGGGCTTTGGCGCTAATCTTAATGATGGAAGGCCTACGCAAGGCCGCCGGCAAGATCATCGCCTGTCTGGTCTGGGTCCTGATAGCCTATGCGTTTTTCGGCGACTATTTGCCCGGTGCGCTTGAGGCGGCAGTTTTTCCGACCACCAAGACGATCACGTATTTTTACGCCGACAATAACGGAGTTCCCGGACTTGTCCTTCAGGTCGTCCTTAATCTAGTTCTTGCTTTTATCATTTTTGGCAAGCTGATGGAGGTCAGCGGCGGGACCGCCTTTCTCACCGACCTCGCCATGGGGTGGATGGGACACCGCCGCGGCGGTCCGGCCAAGGTTGCCGTAGTCGCATCCAGCGCCTTTGGCACCATATCTGGTTCCACAGTCGGCAACATCATGTCGACCGGCATCGTGACAATACCCTTGATGAAAAAAACCGGCTTTCGACCTGAATATGCCGGCGCGATCGAGGCAGTTGCCTCGAACGGCGGCCAAATCGCACCACCAGTCATGGGGGCAACCGCCTTTATCATTGCGGAATTTCTAGAAGTCCCCTATCAGGACGTCGTCATCGCCGCTGCCATGCCAGCGCTCCTGTATTTCCTTGTGTTGTTTGTTCAAGTGGACGCCGTCGCGCGCCGCTTCAGCATACGCGGTTTACCAAAAGCAGACCTTCCAATCGTGTGGGCAGTTATGAAAGTTGGCTGGGTATTCGTTTTGCCCATCGCGATCTTGATGTATTTCCTGTTCTGGATGGGGTATCCGCCAGGTGTCGCCGCGCTGTATTCAGCCGCCAGCCTTGTTGTGCTGATGGTTGTTCGGGACCGGCGCCCACCGAGTCTGGAACACTGGAAAAGCTTCCTTTTCGGCAGCGGCGAGATTCTAGTCCCACTGATCCTGATTGCCGGTGCCGCCGGCATTATCCTTGGCGTCATGAACTCGACAGGTCTGGCATTCCAGCTCAGCATTATCCTAGCCCATCTTGGAGAGGCATACGGCGTGTTTGTCATGCTGCTTTTGACGTCGCTGATATGCATTGTGCTCGGCATGGGCATGCCCACGGCGACGGTCTACATCGTACTGGTTTCGGTCATCGGGCCAGCACTGATAAAGATGGGCCTGGTGCCGATGGGCGCTCACCTTTTCTTATTCTATTTTGGGCTGATCAGCATGCTGACCCCACCCGTCGCCATCGCATCGATGGTTGCTGCGGAGATGGCGGGCGCAGATATGTGGAAGACAGGTTTCATCGGCGTGCAGTTGGCGGCGACAGCCTATTTGTTACCTTATCTATGGGCTTTCAATCCGGCATTGATCCTCGATGGGACGATGATTGAAATCGTTTTTGTGGTGACGTCGTGTATCTCCGCGGGTTTTCTGCTGGCGCATTCGGTGACAGTGCTGGGAAACGGCAAGACCGGTGGCTGGTTAGCGGCGGCAGGAATGTATGCCGCCTGCTTGGTCGTCGGCTCGTCTACGATCTGGTTAGGCGCCCAAAACCCCGCCACGCTTGCTGTTTCGGCAGCTGGCCTGGGTCTGGTGTACGCGATCACCCGCAAGATCAAGGTTCTCGATCCCGCGACCGCAGAGTAAGCCCATTTGACAGCCTCCTATAAGTCCACGTCTTCTCTCAATGGGCGAAACTCTCAAACTTAATGCGGATATGATGGCCCGCGCGGTTGTTCGATCCGCAGAGATGGACTGGCAGCCAAGTCCATCGCCTCGGGTCTGGCGCAAGCGGCTGTATCTCGACGGGCGGGCTGAAGATGGCATCGTCACCTCCATCGTCCGCTACGACGCGGGCAGCGCGTTTACGGCCCACCAACTCCCAGGCGGCGAGGAAATATTTGTGCTCGACGGCGTGTTTTCGACCGAGCACGGCGACTATCCCGCCGGTACATATCTGCTGAACCCAGAGGGCACCAGCCACGCCCCGTTCTCAAAGGAAGGATGCGTTTTGTTCGTAAAACTGCGCCAGTACGGCGGCCAGGGACGAACACAGGTGGAAATGAGTACCGACGCCTTGGAATGGCAGCGGCGTAGCGACACCGGCGTGTGGCAAAAGCCGCTCTATCGCCAGGGTGGATATCGGTAATGGACGCAGTTACTGAAGTTTGATCCCTGAGAAAAAACACCAGCGCATGCTCATCCGAATGGGGAAGAGGTGTACGTTATTAATGGTGAGATCGAGGACGAATACGGCGCCTATCCCGCCGGTACCTGAACTCGGTTACCACCCGGATCAACACATACGGTAAAATCGCCGAAAGGTGCTATTCTCTACGTCCGGCTTGGCGGGATAGGTGGATAAATCGTATGATAATTATTCGTCACAATGAAACTGCGGAGGAAACTTTCCCCGGCGGCGCCACCTATCGCACATTGGTTGGCGATGATGAAGGTTCGACGCCTGTGCGGTGCGGTATCCAGACTTCCCCACCCGGTTATGCCACTCCCAATCATGCCCATCCATATGTTGAAATCATCACCGTGCTGGAAGGGACAGGCGAAGCGTGGGTCGATGGTCAGGCCGGCCTGACCGAGATCTGCCCCGGCACCACCATAGTGTTCCCACCCAACACGGCTCATGGCTTCCGGGTGACCGGAGACGCGGCGCTTGTGACTTACGGAGTGCATTCGTCGCCAGATAGGATCGTCGAAATAAGGGATTAGCCTAGGCGGTCTTTTCTGACAAAGTTGCACATCGGTACCGGCGTATGCAGCGGAACAATTTATGGATGCCGGCCTCCGGGGCGAAGCAGTCGAACCAACCCCTAGTCCGCGCCCACATCCGTCGCGCCCTTGCCTTCACCGACTCGGTGGAGCGGACGTGCCGCGTCGGTCAGGGCAACAATCACGACGATTTCATCGGCACGTGGGGCGTCGGCCAAGGAAACTTCCATCGCGTCAAAATGAGAAAATGTCCACACATCTTCCTTGTGATGCAGGGGACAGTCGATTGTGGTGCCGGGGGTCCCCACTTTCTTTGCCGAAGGAATAATCGAAGGCGCCGGACCGACAATGTCGCGCAGTGGTTTGCCCATGGTCGGGTGCATGCACGCGGCGCCGTGCTCTTTCTCCCCATTGATCCCGATGATCGCGGCTTTGCCGAAACTCTGCACGGCCTCCGCACCGACCCCAAGCGCGGCCATCGCCCGGCGGCCAAGCAGTTCACCAAGTTCCGCGCCGGCGGCTTCGAGTTCGGGCAGGTCTTCCGAATATCGACCAGCATAGGGATTTTTGATTACTGCCGCGGCGGCACATTGGCGGCTCGGTGGATTGACCAACTCACCAATTTCGGTGCGCGTTTCTTCGACGATGGTAACGATTTTCCTGATCTCGGTGCCCGGCATATTTTCCTCCCTGCATGGCGCGATTACCGCAATTATGTCATAAATACGCTAAGAACCATCAAGGGGTATACGGGGCATGGATCAGTCGATCCGGGGGTATCTCGCCAATCTTGAACAGCAGGGTGAACTGGTGCGGTTTCGAAAGAAAGTCGACCCGCTGGAGAACCTTACCGCCATTGGCTGGAAGACTTATGACCGGCTTGGAAAGGCGTCGCTGTTCGACAATCTGAAAGATTTTCCGGACTGGCAGGTCTGCAATCAGATTCTGATCGACCGCCGAAAATGGGGTATCGGTCTTGGCGTCGCCGAAGAAGCGGTTATCGAGACTTTCAATAACCGCGTGAAATCGCTGATTGATCCGGTAATGGTGGATCCGGCTGCCGCACCTGTTAAAGAAATTGTCTTCGAGGCCGACGACGTTGATCTGACCAAAATACCCGCTGCCTGGACGTCGGAACTCGACCCGGGCCCGTTCATCGCGTCCGGGATGGCGATCATCAAGGATCCGGATACTGGCATCCGCAACATGTCGATCCACAGGCAGCAGATCATGGGAAAGAACCGCACCGGGTACCTAATCTGCCCTCGTCAGGCGCTGCGCATCTATCAGAAATACCAGGAACGGAACGAACCGATGCCAGTAGCAATGGTGGTCGGCGCCCACCCGGCCATTTATTTTTCGTCCTCCTATACCGCCCCCTACGGTGTCGACGAGTTGACCGTGGCCGGAGCACTGATGGGCGAGCCAATACGCATGGTGAAATGCGAAACCATCGACTTAGAGGTGCCGGCCGAAGCCGAGATGATTCTCGAAGGAGAAATCCCGCCGGACGCCCACACGCCTGAAGGGCCGTTTGGCGAAGGGTCAGGCGGTTACGCTATGGAGGGTTTCACCCAGTATCTGGATGTGAAGTGCATTACCCGACGGGCTAAACCCGTCTTTTACGCGATGCAGTGCGGTGCGCCGATGACCGACACCCAAGCGTTAGTCTCTACGGCGATTGACATGCTGCTGTGGGAGCATCTTAAAAATGTCGAAGGCGGGCTCGATCTGCTTGATCTCCGCTGTCTGGGTATTGCTGGAATGATGGCTGTCGTGGTCAAGCTACGACCCCGGGTCGAAGGCCAAGCTAAGACCGCCCTAATGGCAGCGCTTTCCGGCCCACAAATGCACCCAAAACTTGCGATTGCCGTAGACGAAGACATCGATGCTTCAGACATTCGCCAGGTGTTCTGGTCGCTTACCACGCGGGTGCATGCGGAACGCGACGTGATCAAGGTTCCTAAGGCTCGAACCTGGTCACTGGACAATGTTTCCGACATTGTGCCGGGCCAGAGCGCGATGCACCGCATTGGCACCAAAACGATTATCGACGCTACCAAGCCGGCCGTGACCGATCCCGACGGCAGGTCCCGTTTTACAATGGCAATGCCAAAGAACTACGACGACGTGGATCTCGCAGACTTTTTGCCCGATGCCTAAACCGCACCGCAAGACAACTCCAGCCCAACCCATGGCCGCCAAAGGCATCGCTCTTATAGGTGTCCGGGACGGGGCGGACCAATACCGCACAACGCAGGGAGATAATTAATGCGTGATAACGAAAACGGTCCAGCGTTTGATCCTCTTTCAATTAAGCCAGTTGTCCGGAATCCCTATCCAGCTCCACACGACATAGCGTTAAACGGCAAATCCCGGCGCGCATTGGGAGATCCAAACGGACTAACTAAATTCGGCATCAATCTGACTGACCTTGACCCCGGCGCGATTTCTGCCCTGCGCCATTGGCACTCGGAAGAGGACGAGTTCATTTATATAATTGAAGGAACGCCGACGCTTATGACTGATGCGGGAGCACAGCAGTTGGCGCCCGGTATGTGCGCATGTTTCCCGTCAGGGTCAAAGGATGCACATCGTTTAGAAAACCGGTCCGATACCTTGGTCCGGTTTTTGGAAGTTGGCAACCGATCAAGTGGGGAACAAGTCAAATATCCTGATGATGACATGATCATGAACCGTACCGCCGATGATCAGCGCAGCTTTACGAAACTGGATGGCTCACCCTTTTGATCCGCACCGCATTCGAAAGCATTGCCAACTTTGCAACCTGGTTGATGGCCGGGGCACTAGTGGTAGGCTATTTAGCTCAGCCAGTCGCCGAGTATTTCCGCCCCTTTATTTTGCACACCATGATAATTCTCTTAGCAATTGCCATGGTGCGGTTGGACGTTGAAAAACTTCGCGGATACATCCGGCGGCCGCGAGTTCTTGCCGTCATCGTCGTCGTAAATCTGATCGCTGCGCCGCTAATGATGTGGCTGCTAATCCAGCCTCTGACGATACCCCCGGACTTGGAACAAGGGCTATTCTTGATGGCTGCAGCACCGATGATAAGTTCCGCTATTGCTATCGCGACGATCCTAGAACTAGACGCCGCCCTCGCCGTCGCCACTATGGTGATCACTTATGCCGTCGTCCCCTTCACCCTTCCAACTTTATCGTTGTGGTTGATCGGCTTTGATCTAGGCGTCAGCATATGGGAGATGTTCACCCGCCTGTCTGCGACAATAGCTGTTCCGGCCGCGCTGGCGTTCGTTATGCGGCGTTGGGTGTTCCAACGCAAAACACTTGTCCGCAATGCCCGGGCAATCGACGGTCTCGGCGTTATATTTGTTGTCATCTTCTGTCTTGGCATCATGGATGGCATTGCAACCTTCGCCGAAGGACGGGTCGATTACGTCGTCTTGACCCTCTGCGCCGCCTTTGTAGCTAATATCGTGATGCAGATTTTCGGTACGGTCCTGTTCCTAAGGCTCGGCCGCCGCGAGGCGTTGACCATCGGGCTCGTTACCGGCAACACCAATCTCGGCCTAGTCATGGTGGTTCTGGCCGACAAGGCTTCGCCGGAATTGATCGCCTATTTCGTACTCGGCCAAGTGCCGATGTATTTCTTGCCCGTCGTGGCGCTGCCGATATACCGGCGGCTGATCGCTGCGTGATCCTGATACGCGGACTTGACTGGATCGCCAACCGCGCGACTTGGTTTCTTGCCGCCGGAGTGTTCTGCGGCATCGCTTATCAGCCACTGGCAGATTCCTTTGCACCGTGGCTGGAAGTACTGATCGTAATGAATCTCGCGCTGTCGATGATGCGGATCGAACCAGCAGCGCTAAAACACTACTTCCGCCGCCCGGCTCTGATTTCAATGGTATTTGTCTTTTCGATGGGTATCGCACCGCTACTACTGTGGGGACTTACCTTAGCGGGGGGAATCACTGGGCCGCTTAGCGCCGGGATTGTATTTCATGCGCTGGCAACGCCAATCATGTCGGCACCGGCGCTGTGCATCATTTTCGGGCTGGATTCAGCACTCGCGTTGATCATCACAGTGCTTTCATATGCGCTGGTGCCTTTCACAATGCCGCCGATGGCGCTTTGGCTTCTGGGGATTGAACTGGACGTAACAGTTTTGGAACTTATGTGGCGGCTGGGTAGGATCGTCGGTGCCAGTTTCCTTATCGCAGTGGTCACACGGCGCACGCTATCACCGACGTTTCTTGAGACCCACGCCTCGCGTATGGACGGGCTGATGGTACTGGGGATGGTCGGTGTCGCGGTCTCGCTAATGTCAGGGCTACCAGAATTTGCAAGCGGCAATCCGGCGTTCACCGCCATCGTCGTTGCCACTACCTTCACCGTCAATATCGGACTGCAAATAATAGCGGCCGCACTATTCTGGCGAATCGGACGTAAAGCAGCCGTTACCATCGGTTTGGTCACGGGTAATACAAATGTGGCGCTTGTCCTCGCCGCGGTCAGCGAGAGTGCGTCATACAATCTCTTAGTCTATTTCGTGGTGGGGCAGTTTCCGATTTACATGCTACCGCTGGTTGCCGTTCCTATTTACCGTCATGTCATAAATAGATAAAAAAAGGCGGGCCCAAAGGCCCGCCCTCGCAAATTTTTTAATGCAGGGTCTATTCCGCCGCGACAGCCATTTCGCTCTGTTCTGCCGCAATTTTGCGGTCAATCATATTACGTGCGGCAATGGAACCGGCGTCCTGTATCGTGTCGATCACCGGTCTGTCATCCCAGTTTTCCTGCTGCTTGTTGAAAACTTCCCAATCCTGATGAAATGCTGTGAATATCTGCTTGTATTGCATTTCGGTCATTTCCTCTGTGACCGGCTTGCCATACTGCTGATAAGCATTTGACCAGAAATAATGGGTAGTATTTTCAGTTTCCGGCGTCACGAAGTTTAGATTGTGGAAACCAAAACCACCTTTCGGCACCGGAAGATCGATATCGGTGAATCCGAAATCCTTACCCTCCGCCGCACCTTCGGCTGCTCCAGTATACAGGCGCACAGCTCCCGGCATCTGGAACTCGATGATCTGCCAACGATCGACAATATCGTTTTCGGTCCATCCGCCCATCTTCTGATAAGTCGGTGCCGGGTTCTGACCAACCGTCCAGCGCGCGACGGTAACGCTATCGTCATCCTTAAGGG
>JAYYZV010000015.1:0-16871 GCA_036339975.1 Pseudomonadota bacterium
TTCTGACGCCAGACCCATTATCAAGTAAGCCATAGCGATACGATGATCGAACTTGACAGCGATCTCTGCACCGCCCGGCGGAGGACCGCCGCAGCCGTTTATAATAATGTCGTCGCCCTCAGTCCGGACCGAAACACCACACGCCGTCAGCCCATCGACAATAGCAGCAAACCGGTCGCTTTGCGTTAACCTCAGCTCCGCCACCCCCCGAAACCGCGTCTCACCAAATGCGACAGCAGCCGCGATAGCCGCAATAGGGTACTCATCAATCATCGACGGGGCTCGCGCCGCCGGTATATCCACGCCGGACAACGGTCCAAACCGGAACGAAAGATCTGCGACCGGCTCACCGGACGCAGATCTTTCGTTCTTTATTTCAAGGTCCGCACCCATATCCTTCAATGTATAGAAAAAGCCGGCACGTAGAGGATTGATCGCGATATTTTCGATAGTAACCTCAGACCCCGGCACGATCAGTGCGGCAACACCTGGAAAGGCAGCAGAGGACGGGTCGCCGGGAACGTCTATATCCCGAGCCTCCAATTCAGCGTAGCCGTGGACGGAAACACACCTACCGCCACTGCCGTCTTCCACGACTTCGATCTCTGCCCCAAAGGCTTTCAGCATCTTTTCAGTGTGGTCACGCGTTGCCTGACGCTCTACTACGGTCGTGGTTCCAGGGGCATTCAAACCCGCCAATAGCACGGACGATTTCACCTGCGCGGACGGCACCGGCAGTTCGTATCTAATCGGAACCGGTTCAGCCGATCCATGCACGAGCAACGGCAGGCGCCCCATATCCGCGCTATCGAATACGGCACCTATACGAGATAGCGGATCGATCACACGATTCATGGGACGCGACCGCAGGGAAGAATCGCCAGTCACGTGGGCTCTCAGGTCGTGCGTCGCCATAAGGCCGAGCAGGAGACGCGCTGTGGTGCCCGAATTTCCAAGATCCAAAATATCCTCTGGCGAGGTCAACCCACCCACGCCAACGCCGTCGACGATCCAATCGTTTGTCAATTTCTCGATGCCGGCACCAAGCGCCCGCAGTGCATCAGCAGTGCGCAATACGTCTTCTGATTCCAGCAGACCGGTCACGTTCGTGCGGCCGACTGCAACAGCACCGATCATTAACGCCCTGTGCGAGATAGATTTATCGCCTGGAACGTTTGTGGTGCCTTTCAGTGTGGCGCCGGGTCGGGCTGCGAGCTTAGTCAAATCATCATCCTGATTGCCGGTGCGGACACAATACCGCCACCTCGTCTGTACCATACTTCTCGTCAAACGTAAGCCGGGGAAATGCTGCCAGATGAATTTTGGTTTTGACAGCCACCCTCGAACATGGCAAAGGCTGCGGTTGAATTTCAAATTCTTTATGGAGACCGACTTGGCGAAGCCGGAATGGGGGCTGAAACGAACCTGCCTGAACTGCAGCACGCGTTTCTACGACATGCAACGTCACCCGATAATTTGCCCGTCCTGCGGGACGGAATTCGATCCGCTGGCACTTGTGCGGCCGAGGCGCGCGCGCGCAGCTGCAGCCCATACAAAATCCAAAGCGGAAGAGAAGCCTGTGCCTGAAGAGGCAGCAGCGGAAGATGACGGGCTCCTCGTTGACGAAGGCGATGACGTAATGGACGTCGGCAGTGACCTCGACCTGAGTGAAGACGCCGATGGCGACATTCTCGCACATGACGATGACGAACCAGACCTTGACGACGATCCCGACGTCTCTGAGTCTCTCGAGACCGCAAAGGATGACGGCGAAGACAACGTAGCCTGAAAAATAGGTGTTGCAGCATGTATAGCAAACATGCGTCTTCTCCTATGGCAACAAATTGAGTTCGGGACAGAACAAGAAAGTAACCTCGTTCTAGCCCGAGCGGCTTTTGTGAAGACTTTTGTTCCAGTTATGTCGTCGAAATACCCTTATTTATGGTATTCCGTGTTGACACAAACGACCAAATTCCGCAGAAGTCAGGGAGGGGCCATAGCTCAGTTGGGAGAGCGCTTGAATGGCATTCAAGAGGTCGGCGGTTCGATTCCGCCTGGCTCCACCAATTAGCTTATATGCATTATGGCGTTCCGCCCGGAGATTGTCTTTCAGGGTGGGCTTTGACTATGCCACCGGGGAAGTAGAGAGTAATGGTGGAGTATTGGGGAAAAAATGTCCCCCGCGGGTTTCAAAATGCTGGGCATGCATCATGTCGGTTATATGAAAAAGATTAGAGAGGGAAGATCATCACGGTTTGCCGTTTATGCCGCAAATGGCGCGGAAATAGTGTTGATGGATTTAGATCGTGACGCCGCTTTTGCAACCGTTCGCGAGAATAACATGGAACCGTTTAGCGTTCACTGACATCAAGGCGGATTGGTGCCACTCGTGCACCTAGTCAGGCCGCGTGGATCTGTGCGTCTTGGGTCAGCAAGTTGAATATTCTTTCCGGCGTCTTTGCCAATCGTAGCTTGTCACACTTCCCGGCATTTCTGAGAACGCGCGAAATCCGGGCTAAGGCCTTAAGGTGATCAGCGCCGACAGATTCCGGTGCTAACAAGAGAAAGATTAGGTCAACCGGTTCGCCGTCGACCGCATCAAAATCTACGGGATTATCGAGCCTCGCAAAACATCCAAATAGCTCATCGAGATCAGGCATTTTACCGTGTGGAATTGCAATGCCACTGCCAACTCCAGTAGTTCCGAGACGTTCACGCTGCATAAGCACATCAAAAATTTCGTGCTCTTGGAGGCCGGTCTGGGACGCTGCCTTGCCTGCGAGTTCTTGAAGCGCGTGTTTCTTGCTACCCGCGTCCAGAGAGGTAACAATGCGGTCCGCGCTGAGAATGTCCTCTATTTCCATAGTAGTCTCCAGCGGTTGACACCCTCATTAGCCACCTTATTGGCGCACTTCCTAACCATGTCTTCGAGACAATCTCGAGGATATGCGTAATATGCATCGCCGGTTCCGGCCTGCTCACTTGAAAATGTAACTGTCATATATAGTTCTGTGCGCGACGATGCCCACTGTTATCGAAAATTGTTCGGATAGTATGTGTGACGCTCTAGCCCATCACCCATGGCGGCGAAAAATAGCATCGCGGAAAGGTTAGTCAATAGATTCTATGGTTGGAATTTTATTTAACGATCTGGCTACTGATTAAGCGTGAACAGCTTTTTCGCGTCGCCGTTGAACCGAGGATGGGATATGCATCACGTCTCGGTATTTAGCAACCGTGCGACGGGCGATATCTATACCCTCTTCACGAAGAATATCGACAATCCGGCCGTCGGACAGGATACTTTCGGGCGCCTCACGATCAATTAGAGACTTGATCCGGAACCGCACGGCTTCGGCAGACCGGGGGGGGGCCTCGCCGCTCTGACGGATTGACGAACTGAAGAAAAATTTCATCTCGAAGATGCCGCGACTCATACTCAGATATTTATTGGAGGTTACTCGGCTGACAGTGCTTTCGTGAACTCCAACTTCCTCGGCGACCTCTCGGAGCGTCAGCGGTTTAAGAAACGCAACACCTTTCTCAAAGAACTCCTCTTGCTGGGTGACTAGCTCAGACGCAACCTTGAGGATGGTTTCCGCCCGCTGGTGTAGCGCCCGCACCAGCCAGTCCGCGGACTGAAAACTTTCACGCAAAAACTCCTTGTCTTCCTTGGTCCGGGCATGCCGCCGGACAGTGGCATAGAAGCTCTTGTTAACTAGGACCCGCGGCATGAGGTCAATATTAAGATCTACGGCCCAGCCTTCCTTAGTGCGGCGAGCGAATACGTCGGGAACCACATGTTGAATAACTTCGTGAGCGAATTTGGATGCGGGCCTAGGATTAAGTGCCTTTATTTCAGCCACCATCTGGAGCAGGTCTTCCATATCCACGCAACAAATATGGCAAAGCTGGGAAAATTTTTGCCTGCCCAAAAGCTCCAGATTGTATAGTAGTGCTTGCATCGCTGGGTCGAGCCGATCCTTTTCGCGGAGTTGCAGCGCTAGGCATTCGGCGAGTGTACGGCCGAATATGCCCGGCGGGTCCATCTGTTGGCATTTTTTCAGGGTCTGTTCGACAAGTCCGATAGTGCAACCGAGGGCCAGTGCAACCACTTCCAGTTCGCCCGACAACCACCCATTTTCGTCAAGCATATCAATTAGGCGGTATGCGATCAGGACCTCTATCGGGTCTTCAAAATCGACATTGACCTGCCCGATCAAGTGATCCCGCAGCGTGGGTTTTTCAGCAGCCGTGTTTTCAAGCCAAGAAAGATCATCGTCAAAACCCCCAACGCCGGCGCTAACCTTAGTCCAGTTCAGCCGCTCACTCTCGTCACTACCTAGATCGGCAGCAGCGCCGTCGGACGGGATAGGGCAAGCAGGACCAGAAAGTATTTCTGTATTGCCAAGGGCGGGGTCATCCGTAGGAATTGGGTCTACGGTATCGTCATCATAGAAAGCCAACTCACTATCGCCGTTATATGACGGAGGGTCGTTGTCTACCGGATCAGCGGGACCGTCTTCGAACCCAGCGCTCGCCTCCTCGCGCTCCAATAGAGGATTCTCGACGATTTCCTTTTCTATCAATTCAGTAAGTTCGACACCGGACAGCTGCAGCAGCTTAACGGCTTGCTGCAGTTGAGGCGTCATCACCAGAGCTTGACCCTGACGCAGGCCCAATTGTGATCTGAGCACCATATAAACCGACGTCACAAAAACCTAGACAAATACTTATAGGCTAAATCTTTCACCAAGGTAAACTCGTCTCACATCCTCGTGTGCCACTATTTCGGATGGAGCACCTTCCATCAATACAGCGCCGTCATTTAGAATATAGGCCCGATCGACGATATCAAGCGTTTCCCGGACATTATGGTCCGTAATTAAGACACCGATGCCGCGATCCTTCAAATGTGTCACAAGTCCACGAATATCATCAACGGCTATCGGATCAATTCCCGCAAAAGGTTCGTCCAATAACATAAAATTCGGGTTAGATGCCAAGGCCCTAGCGATTTCGACACGCCGCCGTTCACCGCCAGACAGAGCCAATGCGGGCGTGCGCCGAAGATGGCTTACCGAAAACTCTGCCAATAGCTCTTCAATCCGGGCTTCGCGACGCGCCGGGTTGTCATCGGTTACTTCAAGCACCGCGCGAATATTGTTTTCGACGGTCATACCTCGGAAGATTGAAGCCTCCTGCGGTAAATATCCGATCCCAAGGCGGGAACGCCGGTACATAGGCAGGCCGGTAACATTTTGGCCGTCGAGGGCAATAGACCCGTAATCGGCGGCTATAAGACCGGTCACGATGTAAAAGCAAGTCGTCTTGCCAGCACCGTTTGGTCCCAGCAGGCCGACTACTTCGCCACGCCTCAACGTCATGCTGACATCACGCAAGACCGGCCGCTGTTTATAACGCTTGCCGACCTTAATAACCTTTAGACCATCATTTTGTGTTATGCGGTGGGGTCTTTCCTCATCTGCAATCATTTTGTCATGGCCGTCATTGCTCACTTTGTCACCCCACCGGCGGATTAGTCCTTGTCGCGGCGCCGGACACTACTATCGGGCGCAAAAATGCCTTTTACACCGCCTTTTTTTCGGCCGAATAATGTGCTCACGCCCGTGTTGAGGTTCACTTCCGCATCTTCCCCGTTTAGTTGGTCGTCACCGCGTGTTATCTTAACGCCTCCGGCAAGCTTCGCGATACCTGTTTCAACATCGTATATTCCGCGGCTCGAGCGTACGATCTCATCCGGGGTAGTAATAACGACATTGTCAAACGCATCCACCTGACGAATGTGGGACTCACCCTTGCCATCCCTTTCAAAATGCGCTGTTAGAACATCGGCGCGCAACTGGTTTTCACCGCGTGTAGCAATCGCATTTCCACGGGCAATCGCAAGATTCCGTTTTTCCCAGTACTCGAGGCTATCTCGCGCTGTAATCCGGTCGGTTTCTGTCTCCAGCCGCGTCTCGCCAGTAAGGATGAGAATACCTCGGTCTACGTCGTAAGCCGCTTTATCTCCAAACGCCTTCTGGGTGGGCGTGACAATACGGACACGACCGACGCCGTCTATCCGCCAGATATCGGTGCCACCGCCTTCGGTCTCCCGGTAGTAGGCTCTCAGTTTATCAGCCAGTACCGAGACATCTCCCTGAGCTGCCCTAGCATTACCTCGGGCGATATAGACCTTATTGTTCTGCTGCCATTCAATGGCTTCATCAGCATTAATTTCAATGGGTTTATCGCCGGACTGCCCGGGGAGTCCAATTCCCTGAGTCTGCGCCGTACCAGACAACACCAGCATAATTGCGGCTGCGGCGCCTGTTAAAAGAGATCTATAAATCGATCTCAATTTGAGTCTCCCGTTTTGTTCGCCGCCGGGAAAATCACTAAGCTTGATTTGCCGCGGAAAACAATCCTATCGCCGCTGTCGAGAATACGAAAACCTTCGGCATTAACAGTCCCAAAAGGTCCGTGTCCCCGCACCGGAGTATCGCCTGTAGCGGCTGCGTGGCGGAAATCTATGCGGGCCTCTTCAGTCTGAAATTCATACCCGGCGTCGTGAAATAGGTCGACGCCACCAACCAGATTGAGCACCTCCTGCTTACGCAAAAAAATGCCTTTCGGCGCCGAAACGGCAACCCAAGAATTTTTAGCAAGAGTGACGTCGGCCTTGGGCTGGGTTAACTTTACAGCGTCATCGCCATCAGCCTCCTGAACAACGGCATCTGCCGTTACTGAGAAGGGGCGGTTCTCACTATCAACGCCAGTAAATCTGGCGTTTCGGACCCTTTGGCCACCCTCAATATTGACTTTGAGCTCCGAAATCCCGACGGCGAAACGTTCGGGGGCAGGTTTCAACTCGGGCCAGATCACAACTAGCAGTAACACGCCGCCGGCAAAAGCCGGAAGTACATATTTCATTAGCGTGACGAACCGGCTATAGCGCGACTGAAAGCGCGGCATCGGCGGCGACACTAGCGTCAGGTTGTCACTGGTCATAGAAGGGGGCTCAGGCGTTCTCAGCGGTGCCACCATGCTTCACGAGAGGCCCGTTCTGAGAATATCGTGTATATGAACGATACCGCGGGGCTCACCTTCAACAACAACAAAGGACGTCGTGATCTTGTTCTCATTCATCATTGCGAGAACTTGGGCTGCCAGTGCGTCATCACCGACCGTCTTCGGATCCGATGTCATAACTTCAGATGCGGTCATTGCAAGGATACCGCCCTCCATATGTCGGCGGAGATCACCGTCAGTGATCACTCCGACCAGCATTCCATCCTGAGTGCGTACCCCAACGCAGCCAAGCTGTTTTGCCGTCATCTCCAGAATCGCTTCGGTCATGGGGGTGTCGATGGAAACAATCGGCAGGTCAGAGCCGCTTCGCATGATGTCGACGGCTCGGATAAGACGGGATCCCAACTGACCGCCCGGATGCAGTAGGTGAAAATCGTCAGGCGAGAATCCGCGCCGTTCAAGCAGCGTAACCGCGATCGCATCGCCGAGCGCCAGCATTACGGTGCTCGATGTTGTCGGGGCAAGACTCAGCGGGCACGCCTCCGGGCTGTCCGGAACCAAAAGTGACACATCGGCTGCTTTGGCCAGCACGCTTTCAGCGCGGCGGGTAATCGAGATTAAGGGAATGCGCTTCAATTTGACATAAGCAACTATATCCGAAAGTTCGGCCGTCTCACCCGAGTTGGACATCGCAATGACCGCATCTTCAGCGGTAATCATTCCAAGGTCACCGTGGCTGGCCTCTCCGGGATGCACGTACTGCGACGGCGTTCCAGTCGATGCAAGCGTAGCCGCAATTTTCCGAGCTATGTGCCCGCTCTTTCCCATCCCAGTGACAATGACCCGTCCTTTCACATTATCCAGAAGTGCAACCGTCTGGGTGAAATGCTCATCCAGTGCACGGGACAGGTCCTGTAGGCCCGAAATTTCAGTTTCAAGAACGCGACGCGCAGACTCCAGAGCTGCCATTGCGTCGGAGGATGGTTGATCTATCAAGGTGTCTTCATTGTCCGGCATTCTTGATCCAGCAATATCAATTACTTATCGACGATCCATCCTATCCGAATTTGGCGAACCGAGCGAGCCCTTAGCAAGAGACGCAACCGCAAGATATCTCCCCAACAAGATAGAAATTAGCGACGTTAATGGGCGAATATGTCCACTTCCGGCCAGCCAGCTAGATCCAACTCGGCGCGGTTCGGTAAAAACTCGAAACATGCCCCTGCTATCTCGGTACGCCCCTCACGCGCCAGCATTTTATCAAGCTTTTCGCGCAGTGCGTGCAGGTAAATGACATCAGACGCCGCATACTTCATCTGTTGTTCCGACAGTTCATCAGCGCCCCAGTCGGATGACTGCTGTTCCTTTGATATTTCGACGCCAATGAGTTCGCGGCAGAGGTCCTTTAGGCCATGACGGTCGGTATAGGTGCGAACCAGCTTCGAGGCGATTTTTGTGCAGTAGACAGGGCGCGCCGTCACGCCAAGAAAACGACGCATTACCGCAATATCGAACCGACCGAAATGAAAGAGGGTTTCGACATTGGGATCAGCAAGAAGTCGGCATAGGTTCGGTGCGTTGAAATCAGTGGGCCCAAACCTGACTAGATGGGCATCTCCGTCGCCGGACGACAACTGCGCCAAGCATAGACGGTCGCGATTGAAGTTCAGCCCCATCGTCTCCGTGTCGATTGCGACGGTGTTCCCGAGATCCAGACCGTCGGGGAGGTCTCCATGGTAAAGCTCAATCGCCAAATCGTCTCCCTTTCCGCCCACGAATCCGCCTACGGATTTCGAGCTGTGTTGCAATCCTTGCGAAAATGGTGCCCAGGAGAAGACTCGAACTTCCACGGCCTTGCGGCCACTGGCACCTGAAGCCAGCGCGTCTACCAATTCCGCCACCTGGGCGTCCGTTCGTCGGTCGCCCGCGAAACGCTGCGAGGGTATGCATTCGGCCTTGATCAATGTCAACAGCCTTTGCCGGGTATGTTGACGCGATATTAACCACTCTATATTAGCGAAAGGCATTTTCCGCTCTTACGGAATTGCATCAGCATACACTTTAAACCGCATGGGCATATTTGACATGAATGTCGTTACTATTTTTGGCGCTTCCGGTTTTATTGGCCGATATGTGGTTCGCGAAATTGCGAAAACTGGCGCCCGAGTGCGGGCAGCGGTCCGCCGGCCGGAACGGGCAGGGTTTCTGAAGCCTATGGGCGACGTAGGGCAAGTTGTGCCTATAGCGGCGAATATCCGAGATCAAAAATCCATAGCCGCCGCAGTGGCCGGTGCCGATACGGTAATTAACTTAGTAGGCATTCTTCAGAACAATCGCGCACAAAACTTTGTCAACCTGCAAGCCGAAGGGGCGACCAGTGTTGCAAGGGCAGCAAAAGCGGCGGCTGTGGGTACGTTTGTCCAAATGTCGGCGGTTGGTGCCGATGCCAAATCTGGCTCTGCCTACGCATCAACAAAAGGGATGGGCGAGCAGGGCGTAAAAGACTCCTTTCCCGGCGCGACGATTCTGCGGCCGAGCGTCGTGTTCGGCCCAGAAGACAATTTCTTCAATAAATTAGCGTCAATGGCCCGTTTTTCGCCCATTCTTCCGCTGATCGGCGGTGGCTACACACGTTTTCAGCCGGTCTATGTGGGGGACGTCGCCAATGCTGTGTCCGCCGTCGCGGGAAGCGCGGCCAAGGCGGGCCGCGCCTATGAACTGGGCGGGCCAAACGTGTACACTTTTCGCGAACTGATGGAGATGACCCTGAGTGAAATTGACAGGCGGCGTTTGCTGCTGCCCGTGCCATTCTCGATTGCCCATGTTCAGGCGGCAGTTGCAGAACTGGCCTTTGCAGTGCCGACCGCGCTGAACCTAGGCCCTCAATCACCGATAACGAGAGATCAGGTCATGTTACTCCGAAAAGACAACATCACTTCAGGCGAATTGCCAGGTTTGGACGACTTGGGAATAAAGGCCACCGGGCTCGACTCCGTTCTCCCCACCTATCTTCAACGATACAGGCGCGGCGTCTGGCATTCCTAATATTTCTCCATGGCTAACCCGCAGGCATTTGACCGGAAAAAACGACGGCATCAGCTGTAAGCCCAGACTAGAAGGCCTATACCGAGAAACATACGGTAGAACACGAACGGCGTGAAGCTAGCGCGCTTAAGCCAGCCCATCATAAGAACCAGAGCTAGGAACGCCAAAACAAACGCCATCGCGCCAGCTGAAATCGCGTTCGTTAGTTCATACTGCGCGTTGGATTTAATCAGTTCTAGCGTGGTGATAGATCCGGGCACGAGTATTGCTGGAATTGATAGTAGCATGGAGAAGCGAGCAGCCTCTGTTCTTTCAAAACCAAGGCAGCGCGCCATGGTGATGGTGGTGCCAGCACGGCTCGCACCAGGAATAAGTGCAAATATTTGCATCATACCGATAGCTAAGGCACGCCCCCAAGTCATATGTTCAATCCGGTTGATAGTGACAGTGTATCGGTCCGCCAGATAAAGAAGCACCCCAAAACCTAACATTGCCCAGCCGACAACAACCGCATCGCGCGGCGGTTTACCGTAATATACGTATATAAATCCTCCGACTATCAATAGCGGCAATGTCGCGATGCATATTTGCGCGATTAACCTTAAACCTGGATTTCTGCGAATGTTGCCCGGTTTGATTATGCCCCTGATCATCATCCAGATATCCCTCCACAAATATGCCATCACCGCGCCTAAAGACCCGACGTGCACCGCTACATCGATAACCAAGCCCTGATCGGGCCAGCCGGTAAATTCTGGGAGCAGGACAAGATGGCCGGAGGAACTAATTGGCAGAAATTCTGTGATACCCTGAATTAGAGCGATGATGGCGAGCTGAGTCAGAGTCACAGCCTTCTCCATAATGGGAGGACGTCGCCCCCCGAAAATTGTTGAATTCTCTATACCTTAATGCATGAGTCGACCCAAACAAACTATTGGTCCCATTTCGGTACAAATAGGAAGGAAATCCCTATGAATTTTAGCTAGAAAAGTCCATCCCTCCTCATAGACCCTCCGATTAGTCATAATTTCTGTCTCATTTATCGTTTTTTTATAGCTTATGGTATCCTGATGGTCTATACTGCGAAGCATAATCAGAATAAGAGACTTTGGGCGCGGTCACCAACCTGTGAAACGCGAAGGGATAATATGGCCAACAAAATGCTCCAATTTGTCGACATCTCACAGAAGATGCCAGAGCAACGCGCCGCCGAACTACGCCGGGAGGATTTCGAAGAGATATATAACCGTTACAATCCGGATTCCGCCGCCGAGCAGGCCAGCAGATGTTCCCAATGCGGGGTGCCTTTCTGTCAAGTGCACTGCCCAGTACATAACAACATACCAGACTGGTTAATGCTGACGGCGGAGGGCCGCCTGGAAGAGGCTTTCGAAGTTTCCTCCTCCACCAACAACCTACCAGAAATTTGCGGACGTATCTGCCCGCAGGACCGCCTTTGCGAAGGCAACTGCGTGATTGAACAATCAGGCCACGGAACGGTCACAATCGGTTCGGTTGAAAAATACATTACAGACACCGCGTTTGAGCGCGGCTGGGTCAAACCAGCGGCGCCAGCGCGCGAACTCGACGCGTCTGTTGGTATTATCGGCGGTGGGCCGGCCGGGATGGCGGCGGCAGAACAATTGCGCCGAAAGGGATACAAGGTTCACGTCTATGATAGGCACGATCGAATCGGCGGCCTCCTGATTTATGGTATTCCAAACTTTAAGCTTGAAAAGAAAGTGGTTCAGCGCCGCGTCGAGTTATTGGAAAGGAGTGGTGTGGAGTTCCACACCAATTTTGAGGTTGGCCGCGATGCTACATTGGAGGAGATCCGCGACCGCCACGCCGCCATTCTCATCGCGACGGGTGTTTACAAGGCACGTGATATAGAGGTGCCAGGAGTTGGGGTCGGCAATGTCGTGCCCGCGCTTGACTTTCTTATTGCATCAAACCGCAAAGGCTTGGGCGATACCGTGCCGGAGTTCGAGGACGGCAGACTCGACGCCGACAAAAAAAATATCGTCGTAATCGGTGGCGGCGACACGGCTATGGATTGCGTTCGCACGGCAGTCCGGCAAGGCGCAAATTCGGTCACCTGCCTCTATCGCCGCGACCGGCAAAACATGCCTGGGTCCCGACGAGAGGTTCAGTGTGCCGAGGAAGAGGGTGTGAAATTCACCTGGCTCGCCATACCAGAAGCTTTTCTCGGCAACGACAACGTCAATGCGGTCCGCGCCCAGCGTATCCATCTCGGTATCCCGGACGCATCTGGCCGTCAGACACCAGAACTTATCTCGGACTCTAGTTTCAATGTAGATACGGACCTTGCTATCAAGGCGCTTGGCTTCGACCCCGAGGATCTTCCGACGCTTTTCAACGCGCGCGAACTTCAGGTCACCAAATGGGGAACGATTCAAATCAACCACAAAACTATGATGACTAGTTTGGACGGCGTATTTGCCGCCGGCGATATCGTGCGGGGTGCCTCGCTCGTCGTCTGGGGAATTCGGGACGGGCGTGCTGCCGCTGAAGGCATACACGCCCATATCAAATCAACCCAAGCGGCCGACAACGCCGTCGCCGCGGAGTAGCAGGATGCCCTGTCACAAGAGCACACGCGTACATCCGAAAACCCCCGCAACGGCGCGGGCTTTCGTCGATCGCTTCGAGCGCGATGCCTTTCGTCTAAAGAATGATGCGTTTGTCGAAGCTGACGGACGCGATGCATGTGGCGTGGGCTTGGTTGTCGCTATCGATGGCGAACCCAGTCGTCGGGTGGTTGAGGCCGGAATTGAAGCGCTGAAGGCGCTATGGCATCGCGGGGCGGTCGACGCGGATGGCATGACCGGAGATGGGGCCGGCATCCTTGTAGAAATTCCGCAGGACTTCTTCCGAGATCATGTCGGGCGGACAGGTCATACCGCCAGCGATGGGCCCATTGCGGTTGGCATGTCGTTCCTCCCGCGCACCGATTTAGAAGCACAGGAACGGTGCCGCTTTATCGTTGAGGCAGAGATACTGAAGTTCGGCTATCCGATCTATGGCTGGCGGCAGGTGCCGATTGATCTCTCCGCGCTGGGCGAAAAGGCCTCAGCAACACGCCCTGAAATTGAGCAGATAATGATCGAGGGCCCGACTGATGTGGACATGGAAAAATTTGAGCGCGACCTGTTCATTATCCGGAAGCGTATTGAGAATCGCGCGCGTGAAGAAAACATCCGCGACTTCTACATCTGTTCGCTGTCATGCCGGTCACTTATCTACAAGGGCATGTTTCTAGCCGAACAGCTGTCAGAATTTTATCCCGACCTGTTGGACGACCGTTTCGGGTCGCGCTTCGCGCTCTACCACCAGCGCTACTCGACAAACACCTTCCCAACATGGCACCTAGCGCAACCATTCCGAATGCTGGCGCATAACGGCGAAATCAATACCCTATCAGGCAACGTCAACTGGATGCGCAGCCACGAAACGCGGTTAGCTAGCAACTCATTTGGCAAGCATATAGAGGATATCAAGCCTGTAATTGCGCCAGGAAACTCGGATTCTGCATCGCTGGATAACGCATTCGAGTTGCTAGTCCGCAGTGGAAGAACCGCCCCGATGACCAAGTGCCTAATGATCCCCGACGCTTGGTCGCACAAAACAACCATGAGCCAAGAACTTCGCGATTTCTACAGTTACTGCAACTGCGTAATGGAACCTTGGGACGGCCCAGCCGCGATCACCGCGACGGATGGTCGCTGGGTGCTCGGCGGCGTCGACCGTAACGGGCTAAGACCGATGCGCTACACTATCACCGCGGACCGCCTACTGATCGTGGGATCAGAATCGGGGATGGTACCTATCCGTGAAACGGAAATCGTCGAAAAGGGGCGCCTTGGTCCGGGACAAATGATCGCGGTTGATCTGGCCAAGGGAAAACTATATCGCGACATGGAACTGAAACAGCAGCTGGCAACATCTCGGCCGTTCGGCGAATGGGCAAAGAACATGACGCCGATCGACGACGTCATCCGCCCAGAACAAGCAGCGGATGCGGAATATACCGGCGACGAATTGCGCCGCCGCCAAGTTGCAGCCGGTTATACGCTGGAAGAGCTAGAACTTATACTTCAGCCGATGGTCGAAGACGCGAAAGAGGCCACCGGCTCAATGGGCGACGACACCCCTCTGGCGGTGCTGTCTGATCAGTATCGCGGCCTACATCATTTCTTTCGCCAGTCTTTCAGTCAGGTGACCAATCCGCCCATCGATTCGCTTCGTGAATACAGGGTTATGAGTCTCAAAACCCGGCTGGGCAATCTGGGAAACGTTCTAGACGAGGACGAAAGCCAGACGCAGCTGTTGCAGCTAGATAGTCCAATATTGTCGAATGCCGGGTTTACGGCCATGCGCGAATATATGGGAAACACCGCAATAGAACTCGACTGCACTTTTCGCCCCGAAAAGGGAGAACACGCCCTGCGCCGCGCAATTTACAAACTTCAGAGAATAGCCGAGGACGCGGTCCGCGGCGGCGCCGCCCATCTTATTCTGTCCGATCGCAACATCAGTTCCAAGCGTGCCGCTATGCCGATGATCCTCGCAACAGCTGCCGTTCACACGCATTTGATTGACCAAGCCCTTCGAACCTATACGTCTATCAATGTCCGGTCCGCAGAATGTTTAGATACGCACTACTTTGCCGTCCTGATCGGCGTCGGCGCATCAACTGTCAACGCTTATCTAGCGCAAGAGTCGATCATCGACCGGCACCGGCGCGGCCTGTTTGGCGAGATGCCACTATTCGACTGCGTGCAGAGTTACCGTGAGGCGGTCGATCAAGGGCTGTTAAAAACCATGTCCAAGATGGGAATTTCGATTCTATCGAGCTATCGCGGCGCATATAAATTCGAGGCTGTCGGACTCAGCCGGTGGCTCGTATCAAGTTATTTTCCCGGTATGACATCGCGAATTTCCGGTATTGGCCTATCAGGCCTTCAACACAAGGTCCGTGAATTGCACGAACGAGCATTTGACCAAGAAATCGTGGCGTTACCCGTAGGGGGTATCTATCGATATCGCCAAAGCGGCGAAACGCATGGCTTCGAAGGCATGCAGATGCACACGCTCCAGCAAGCTGTCGCTACAGATTCATTCGCGACGTTCAAGAAATATACGGAAGCCGTGCACCAGTCAGTCCCGATCAGCCTCCGCGACCTTATGGAGTTGGATTCCAAGCAAGAACCGGTGCCGATAGAGGAAGTGGAATCAATCACCGAGATCCGGAAGCGTCTCGTATCGCCAGGCATATCTCTAGGCGCACTCAGCCCGGAAGCACACGAAACATTATCCATCGCCATGAACCGAATTGGCGCTAAGTCAGACTCCGGCGAGGGCGGCGAGGACTCAGCGCGATACAAGCCGCGCCCGAACGGCGACAACGCCTCCAGCGCCATCAAACAAGTAGCCTCCGGCCGGTTCGGGGTGACCGCCGAGTACCTCAACAACTGTCGCGAGATTGAAATCAAAGTGGCACAGGGGGCCAAGCCAGGCGAAGGAGGGCAATTACCCGGAATCAAAGTTTCGGAGATGATAGCCAAACTACGCCATTCGACACCCGGCGTAACCTTGATATCGCCACCACCACATCACGACATCTATTCGATCGAGGATCTGGCGCAGCTGATCTACGACCTCAAGCAGATCAATCCAGATGCCAAGGTGTGTGTAAAGCTCGTGGCGCAGACGGGAATTGGTACCATTGCCGCCGGAGTCGCCAAAGCGCATGCAGATACGATCTTGGTGTCGGGCCATTCCGGTGGAACGGGTGCCAGCCCGCAGTCGTCAATCAAATATGCTGGTCTACCTTGGGAGATGGGCCTGTCGGAGGTGCATCAGGTTCTTACGCTGAACCAGATGCGTCATCGCGTGGTGGTGCGGACCGATGGTGGGTTCCGAACCGGACGCGATGTAGTCATCGCCGCCATTCTAGGCGCGGAAGAATTCGGCATCGGTACCGCGTCTCTAGTCGCGATGGGCTGCATCATGGTGCGTCAATGTCACTCTAACACCTGCCCCGTGGGCGTCTGTACCCAGCACAACACGCTGCGCGATAAATTTACGGGCACACCGGAGAAGGTTGTTAATTTATTCAGCTTCATCGCCGAAGAGGTGCGTGAGATTCTCGCGTCTCTTGGCGCGCGCTCTATTGAGGAAATCATCGGCCATACCGAGCTACTAACCCAAGTCAGTCGGGGGAGCCCGCATCTTGACGATCTCGACCTTAATCCGCTCCTAGTGCAAGCGGATCCCGGCGACAGCGCGCATTACTGTACTATCGAGGGCCGCAACGAAGTTCCCGAAACCCTAGATGCCCAGATGATCGAGGACGCTCGGCCAGCGCTGGAAGGTGGTGAGAAGATGCAGCTCCAGTACAATGTACGTAACACCCAACGCGCGATCGGCACCAAAATATCGTCACTGATCACACGCCGGTTCGGTATGGAAGTCTTGCAGCATGACCATATCACGGTACGACTGCGTGGCTCCGCCGGCCAATCACTCGGCGCATTTTCGGTGCAGGGGCTGAAGCTCGAGGTGTTTGGCGACGCTAATGATTACGTCGGTAAGGGCTTGTCAGGAGGTACTATCGTCGTACGCCCTCCAACGGCCGCCCCCCGCAAATCGAACGAAAACACTATAATTGGAAATACTGTTCTCTACGGTGCAACAGGAGGCAAGCTTTTCGCGGCCGGCCAAGCAGGCGAGCGATTTGCAGTACGCAATTCGGGCGCCGAGGTTGT
>JAYYZV010000016.1:0-13537 GCA_036339975.1 Pseudomonadota bacterium
GCGTACGCAAAAATATATGACAACCCCATACCGAAAAATGAGGAATTCACCGAGATGAAGAGCGAATTTGGAGGTATGCCGTAGATACATAGCCATGGATTTGATCGCCCGCCAAACCTAGATCAACCACCGAAATTAACCAGCGGATGATCGCAAGTCATACGAGCAGGCTCAGTCACTGGGCGGCCATTGAAACGACGATCCCGATGGCAGCTGGCCACCAACCAAGTGATGGTCCACCGTGACAGGGGCTAGCCTGGATGGCAGATTGCTATAACTAAGCGTAAACTCCGCGCCCATGGCATCCTACTCCTCTCCACTTCGCACCGCCTTTGCAGGCTTGATCACCATGGCAGCCGTGATGGGGGTCGGTCGCTTTGCTTACACGCCAATTCTGCCCGATATGGCGGAAGCTGTCGCCTTGTCCAAAAGTCAGGCAGGCGCAATTGCCGCCGCTAATTTTCTCGGTTATCTAGTCGGTTCTCTTGCCGCGGGGTCTAAGTTTCTCAAAGGGAACAGGCGTACGTGGATGCTTTCGATGCTGGCATTGAGCGCTGCTACGACTGGCGCCATGGCCATGACGATATCAGTCTCCGCCTACCTTGTTATCCGTTTTGTTGCCGGCAGCTGCAGTGCGCTCGTGATGGTATTTGGCTCTGCGATAGTGTTGGACCGCCTGACATCGATGGGGCGACCCAACCTGACGCACCTCCATTTCGCAGGCGTCGGCACCGGCATGGCCGTCTCGGCAGTCATTGTCGCCGGTCTTGGCACCTATTCGATAGGCTGGGCGTCCCAGTGGTTAGCATGCGCCCTCGCAAGCCTGATAGCTTTCGTCCTTGTTATCGTCATGCTGCCCCCCAACCATGGGGATACCTCGCTACCAATGGTCGGCACGACGACCAAACTCGACCGCCGAATGATCCCTCTGTCTCTGTCATACGGCCTTTTCGGTTTCGGATATGTTATCACCGCCACCTTCATCTCGGCTTTGGTCCGTCAGACCCCGTCCATAGCTGCAGTAGAGCCAGTGATATGGCTAATAGTTGGTCTCGCTGCGATTCCATCCGTAGCGGTGTGGGGCTGGATAGGACGACGCCTCGGCAATCCCGCCAGTATGGCACTTGCGTGTGTGTTCGAAGCTGCGGGGGTCGCCGCAACCGTCCTGTTCGATAGCACCGCCGCCGTTTTGATAGGTGGCACCCTATTGGGTGGTACATTCATGGGCATCACCGCGTTAGGCATGATGACCGCCCGAGAACTCGCGATGAGGGAAGACGGCGGCGACCCTCGCCGAATGCTCGGCCTGATTGTAGCCGCCTTCGGTACGGGTCAAATAATTGGCCCTGCCTACGGGGGATATATCGCGAATATTACCGGTAGCTATACAGTGCCGAGCCTTACCGCCTCGTTCGCGCTAGTTTTGGCCGCCGGGCTGGCTCTATTCGTAAAGGCGGACCGATCTAGCGCCTAATATAAATTGCGGGCTTAAGACACCTCGAAAATACCGGCGCTACTGCAACTGAGCCCAGATCAAGCAAAACCGAGGCGCGACTAATCCCGAGCCAGCAAACCATCAGCGACTTTTTCCGCACACATGATCGTTGGAATGTTGGTATTTGCGCGCGGTACGCAAGGAAACAACGACGCATCACATACCGTCAGCCCTTCGACGCCGTAAACGGAAGCCGACGGATCAGTAACCGCTGCCGGATCGTCCTCCATCCCCATACGACAGGTGCCTGACGGGTGCCAGCAGCCAGTAACATTTTCCCGGATAAATTCTTCCATCCGTTTTTCATCGCCGAGGAGGTCTGACAGCGTTAGACCCATAGTGATCAATCCGTTTATCGCTGCCCGGCGCAAAGGCCCAGGCCCATCCATGATTGCAGCCAAAATATTGGTCAGCATGCGGTTCTTGGCGTTTACGGCACCGATCCGGCGAACCCGTTCCGAATAAGAGCTGGGGAACGGGTCAGTTGCAACGTCTGCCATATCCGGGTGGGCGAAATAGCCTGCCATTCGGTGGACGCCCTCCGAGAGACGGTCGTAATCACGCCGGTCTGACAAAAGATTAAAATCTACATCTGGTTCGGCAGAGGAATCTGCGCTGCTCAAAAGTACACGACCTCGAGAATATGGCTTATTGCACCACATCAGGAATGACCCTAAGCGGAGCCCGACGGCGTGCCAAGCCGATTTAGCCGTCACCGATGCGTACATGTCGCCTGGACCACAGTCTTCAACGCCGGAGCTATAACGAAGTGAGATCTGGGCGTGACGTCGGGTGCCGGTGTCCGGCTTCAGGCGAGCCTTTGACTTCAGATAAGCGGATACAGCAATAGTGGGATGCTCGTTCAGATTAGCGCCGACCCCGGCGCGGTCGGCGATCACGTCGACGCCCATTTCTTTTAGGTGGTTCCCTCTCCCGATGCCCGAACGCATAAGCAGCGTCGGCGTATGTAACGCTCCCGCCGAGACAACAACATGCCGCGCGTTGAGATTAAAACGACGGCCATTCTGGTTGACTACAGCGCCCGTCGCTGTGCGGCCGTCGAAAACCACACGCTCCGCCATAGTCTCAGAAAGGATATGTAAATTGTCCCTACTCCGAACATCTCTGTTGAGATAACCCATCGACGCCGATACTCGGGCTTCGTCACTGTTCGAGATAGTGCTGCGAAACCAGCCGTCCTCGAAAAAACCATTCTGGTCTTCCAACTGCTTGAGACCGCTATCCGAAAGCACGCCTGCGACGACGCGGGTGAATTCCGGCCAGTGTTTTTCGGGAACCCGTCGTATAAGGATAGGGCCTTCCGAACCGTGATATTCACTCTGATTATCCTCGTCCGTTTCCAACTTACGGAAATATGGAAGAACGTCTGCCCAGCCCCAACCTTTTGCGCCGAGTCTCTCCCACTCATCGTAATCCAACGGGGAGCCACGATTGGCCATCTGCGCGTTAACAGAGGAGCCACCGCCCACAACTCGCGCCTGCTCCATGAAGCGCGGCGTCGCTCGGATTTCGGAATTCGTCGGGGTGTGTGAAAGTCGGACTTCCAACTCCCGCCAGTGGTACGATGGGTTAAAGGAAGCACCCATCGGGTATGAGTCCAGCATGTCTTCTGGCTCGTTCCCGGGTGCGTAATCCTTGCCGGCTTCCACTAAAAGAACATTATTAGCCGGCGAAGCCGATAGACGATTCGCAAGAACGCAGCCGGCCGATCCGCCGCCGAGAATGACGTAATCAAATATTTTTTTTTCGATGTCTGACACGTTCCTCGCCCAATTGTTTGGTCCTGTGAAACTTAAATAGTTTACCCCGGAATTCCAGCAATTCTCGGGCCAGCAACCAATCCGAAAAATAGGGGTTTCGATAAGGAGAAATCAGCATTAAATACCGGCTATAGATAGGGGATTTTATATGGCACAACCAGTTTGGGCTAGAGAACATGTAGAGCGCTACTGTAGAACTGGCGGAATTGATGGTCACATATGGACCGGGTTTGACGGAAAAGGTGATTTCCCGTGCCTTCTATTGACCACCAAGGGTCGACTATCGGGCAAGGACCGAATAACACCCTTGATATATGGAAGGGACAACGATGCATTCGTGGTGATCGGGTCTCAGGGTGGCAGACCCACGCACCCTAACTGGTACTTAAACCTTCAAGAAAATCCCGACGTTAGCGTACAGGTCAAAGATAATGTATTTACCGCCGCCGCGCGAACGGCAGATGCGGCCGAATACAGCCGGCTCTGGCCGATGATGGCGAAGATTTACCCGCCGTATGACGACTATAGGGAAAAAGCAATAGACCACCGCGAAATACCGGTCGTCATTCTGACAAGAGCTTAGTTACACCTCAGGATCCCGTTACGTATTACGTTACCAAGAATGCTCCCCAAGACACGTGATACAGGGGATTCTCTTGTTTTCTGGACTGTACCGCCAGAGAGCATCTCGAAATATTCAGCTGCTTAAATAAAGCATCCGTCTAATCGTGAAAGAGTGACCGTGGTCATATCAAGAACCAAAAAGCGTTTTGTTGTCGACAACCCACTTCACTAATCTTTCTACACCCACCTCTACGCTTATTTTGGGCTTCCATCCTGTCAGGGCCTCTGCCTTGCGGATATCGGAGATGTAGACAGGCTGGTCGCCAATTCGTGTCTCTCCAAACTCCAAGGGTATTTCATGACCCAGCAGCCCCTCCAGCAGAGCAAGAAACTGAAGCAGCGAGACAGCCTGTTCTGGACCTCCACCTATATTGAATACCTCCCCACTATATTTACCGATATCATCAGAGATCAGCACAAAGAGATCCATTAGATCATCTATATACAGGATGTCTCGAACCTGTTTACCCGTTCCGTACAAAGTGATCGGCTTACCGGTGACAGCAGCAATAATGAACCAGGCAACCCAGCCTTGATCTTCGATGCCAAACTGACGGGGACCGTAAATGCAGCTTTGTCGAAGCACCGTCGCAGACAACCCATAAGAACGACTGTAATCCATCGCATATTGATCGGCAGACCCTTTTGAACAACCGTAGGGAGAATGAAAATCTAGCGCTCGAGTTTCCGCTACCCCGTCAGGCAATTCCGCAAATTTGTACATCGTTTCCGTTTCGCGAATTTCAAGGTCCCCCAACCCACCATACACTTTGTTAGTGGATACCATTACCAAACCCGGTTGACTGGAAGAATGACGTATAGCCTCCAAGAGATTTAGGGTGCCGACCGCATTGACCTCGAAATCACGATACGGATCGACCAAGGAAGTTGTGACAGCAACCTGGCCGGCGAGGTGTACAATCACCTCAGATTTTTCTGAAAACTCCTGCAAATGCTCGTGATTTGACGAAATATCGGCCTCGATGAACTCCATCCCATCAGGATGTCTCTCCGCCAGCCATGATAAATTCTTTTGGGCGCCGGGACGGGACAGATCGTCTAAAATCACGACAGCTTGCCCGTCACTGAGAAGCCGGTCGCAAAAATTAGTTCCTATAAATCCAGCGCCGCCCGTAACACCAAACGTTGTAGCCATGTCGACTTTTCCCCGTCGCTGCGCGCCATCATGAAACGCGTCTTGTTGTACCTGTGGTTGCTCAGTCATACCGGATTGGTTGTGCTATTGATCCTGTCCGGTTCAGTATTTTCAAATATTCAAATAAAATTTTTCGGCATCAATAACAAACTTCACCATGAGACAGGATACATCATTGCCAGTAAAACATTGTAGGTCTCATAAGTTTTGTTTTAAAACACATCACATAAAAGAACCGACGGCATTCCTGCTCAAAACATGCGGGTCGGACCCCGGTAAATCCGTTTTATGATGAGAGGTTTGCTTTAATTCCGTTCGGTGACCTTCGAGCCGTAGAAATTATATAATGAGGGCGAAGTAATGGGTATAATTGCCGAAATTTTCCTGCCTTTGGCGCTGGCATTTATCATGTTTGCACTGGGGCTGGGGCTTACGGTCGAAGATTTCGCTCGCGTAATAAAACAGCCAAAAGATTTTTTTATCGGCGCGGCCTCCCAGTTGGTTTTGTTGCCTGTGGTCGCATTCGTTCTAGTCAGTATATGGCCGATGAACCCCGAGATCGCACTTGGGGTAATGATTATCGCAGCGGCGCCAGGTGGGGTCACATCTAATATCCTAACCTCATTTGCTCGTGGCGACGTAGCGCTCTCGATATCTTTAACGGCGGTCATAAGTCTAGTTTGCGTAATCACAATACCAATAATCGTAGTTTTCGCTCATGGACACCTAATTGGCGGTGGGATCGGGGAGATCTCAATCACCAAGACGGCGCTTAGCGTTTTCCTCATCGTGACCGTGCCAACATTGATCGGAATTATCGTCCGGCAGTATGCGCAGGGTTTTTCCAGGGTATTTGAACCTTGGGCAAACCGTATTTCGACCGTTCTGTTTGTCATTGTTTTGCTGGGCGCAATTCTTCAGCAGCGGGACAATATCATTCCATTTTTTGCAGAAGCCGGTTTGGTCACATTAGTATTAAACGTCCTGATGATGGCACTCGCATATGCCATTGCGCGCATTTTCGCCTCAGGCGCTCCTCAGCAAGCAGCAATTTCAATAGAATGTGGGCTCCAAAACGGGACCCTTGCCATTGCAATTTCGTCGCTTCTGTTTGGAGGTGGCCTAACTTCTGTTCCCGCCGCCACTTATAGTCTAATTATGTTTGTGTCTGCCTTGGTTTTCATTTCCATACTGCGGAAAAAAAATTAGACAAGAACCCACCGCTTATGCCGTACCAAATAGTTTAACGAATAGTCCGATTAAGTCTCTTTATTAAAATATTGATTTCAATATTAGGAGGCGTTTGCAAAATTCAATTGGGCGTTTTGGGGACCTTGGCGCCTCTATATTAATAGCTTTTTGGGACATTTTTATCACGGTTATTTTCTTCTATTTCTAGCTACTGTGTTTTATTCGAAATCTTCGTTTTTGGGGTTCTGGCAAAGGTAGGCAGACGCCAATTAATCCCGACTGTCAGTAATAGTCCTTCATTTGATCGATTTCGTAGCCCACGTCCAATGCCTTTTCGGCTTTGCGGATTGTGCGCCAGACTTCTTGCCAAGCATGGAACGCCTCCTTCTGTTTTTCACGAGCGGCGCGGATCTGGGGGGTCATGCCCCGCGGCGGTGGCGGTGGCGGGGTGTAAATCGCACTCTCTTCAATACGAAGTTCGGTGAGGATCAACCTGAGCGTTTCGTATTGAGATTTTTGAGCACGGTAGTCAATAGTCCCGAGCGCAATTTCAATCTCCCTAGAAACGTTATCATGACAAATAGTCAGCACATAACGTCCGTCAGGAAGTTCTTCGTTTGTCACGCTCTGGATCGCGCAGAGTTGTTCCAAAACCCTGAGCAGTCCCTGATCTCCGATATATGCCCGCATTGCTATAGAATCCCACTGGCCAAGCGCTTTGTCGCATAGCCAATGGGCGGACGCTAGTACGATGGGCCAAGAAGCCCTACTGACCACGGTCCGAATGAGCACTCACGGTCGCACTCCATCAACCTTTATTGCGCTACGTTTTCCCGGACAATACGCCCATCCTGTGGTTAACTTTTTCCAAATCCAAGTATCGCAAAAAGCTTTTTGTTTGCCATAAATCCAAGTTCGTCTGCCGAGTACTCTGGTTTCAGCCGGCACAGCCAGAACGCTTTCACCCTTCCCTTATTTTTTATTTCAATCTCTCCCCGGTCCTCACATTCAAAATATTCCCGGACGGAATAATAGGTTGACTCCGATATATTGATTTTACCTTCCTGTCCCGTCTCCTCAAATCTGGAAGCCACGTTCACCGTGTCTCCCCAAATATCGTAAACAAACTTGTTTGTCCCCACTACACCTGCCATGGCAGCGCCAGAATTGAGCCCCATACGCATCGCCCACGGTTGTTGCCCTTGACCAGATCTCCCAACATTTAGCTCTGCAACGGACTTTGTGAAAAGTAACGCAGCGAGAGCAGCGAAAACTCCGTGATGCCTGTTTCTATCTGGAAGCCCGACCGCAAACATGTATGAGTCGCCTACAGTCTTTAGTTTTTCTATACCGAGCGTCGAGCAAATTTCGTCGAAAATGGAGAAGTAACTATTTAGAGTGTTCACCAGTTCCGCTGGTTCAATGATTTCTGAATTCTTCGTAAAGTTAACAAAATCGGTGAAACCGATAGTGACACCATCATGATACCTAGCGGCTACACTCCTTGATGACAGCCACTCCTCCGCGATCGATGTTGGAAAGATATTTCTTAAAAACTGTTCAGATGTCTGCTTTGCACTATTTGCAACATCAAGCGCCTTCTCCAACTCACCTTGAGAGCGAAGACTTTCGTTTATTGTTTTTTTAAGTTCGAATTGCGCGACCACTTGTCGGGCGATCGACTTAAGCAGTTCAACCTTGTCGTAGGGAAACTCTCTTGGCTCAAAATCCACAACGCAAACTGTACCAAGTGCATACCCCTTTCCATTTATAAGCGGCATCCCCGCATAAAATCGAACATTGGGAGGGTTACACACACAACCGACACCCGAAAATCTATCATCCGCCTGGGCGTCAGGAATTATCAAGGGCACGTTCTTTTGGATTGCGAGGTTACACAGGCTGTCATCGCGATCGCATTCTGCAGCCTCTCTCGGCATACCGGCTGCTGATATAGCCCACTGCCGGTTAGCATCGATTAGGTTGATGAAAACATATGGAAACTCCAGAACCTTGGAGGCAAATTCAGTGAGGTCATCAAAGGCAAATTCGGGATCGGTATCAAGGATCTCGTAGCCGTGAAGCTCTTCGACCCGCTCTGTTTCCATCATGATATCTGCCTGCTGCATGCGTTGTGTCAAAAAATTATAAGGAGTTAATGGCTTGATCGCCTTTTACGAAAGGCAGGTCTTGAGGCCTTTCCTTGTAGGCATCCTTCCACCGCACCATTTGCCCCTTTAGCACATCCCAAAGGATCTCCACCTCCAGCCCTTCATCCCGCCAGAAACCCTCCTCCAGCGCCACGTATTCATTCAACCTCATGCCCGTAGGAAAAACCTTAACATTCGTCATAGAAGCTAACCCCCTCGTTTTCGCTTTCGAACTTAAGGCAGAGTGACTTGGAACAACGGAAAAGTCTTTAACGCCATACCCTACCCGTTATGAGCCTCCAGGCATTTCGGTAACCAATATCGTGTCTTGCCTTCTCGGGCAGGTCACGCATTATAAGACGAATGTTGCTTGCTCTTTTACGTATAAAATTGGCGAGCGGACCACGACCGCCGCCATAATCGAAACCGACAACAAACCTGTCAGCGAAGTCAATTATGATTTCTTTCCACCTGTCATCTAGTGACAAAAATTGCCTATCGCCTTCCCGCCTCCATATTACCGTATCTAAAGTTTCATTTCCAAAACACCTATAAATTCTTCCAGGGTATCCTGTCGCTAAATCGAAATACAGGTTGGAATAGTTCCGCAAAAGAAACCGTACCCTCTCTGGAGTGAAACCACGCTGTCTATCGGGCTGGCGGATTTGTCCAAAATGGGCATGGATGACCTTCGCCTTAGGATAAAACTGTAGCATTCGCTCCAAGCCTCTAAGAGCGGCATCTTCAGGTTCATTATGAATAACAAAGGCAACGCCAGTTTCGGCGGAAAGCTGGAACAGGCGATGAGCATTTGAGCCTTCTATGGGAACATATACATCCCGGAAAGTACGCCCCGCTCGGCATTGTCTGCGCGACATGTAGTGTCGAAACTCGAACTCTCCCATAATCGGATATACGCCGGATTTTACCTGTTCTTCAGTCTGTCGAATAAAGCTTTTTTTTCCCCTCACCCAGTTTTTATTTATCCCGCCATTGCTGGCAAGCAAAAACCGGTTGGGATACAAATTTACAACTTTGTGGATGTAATAACCCCAGCGGTAACCCTTTTGATGTTTACTGGTCCTGCGTGCCTGATATCCGTCAAAGGCTATCAAAGCAACGCCGACCTCATCCATCGCCACAAGAGCATCGGGCAGATAAGCGTTTCCATCATGTCTCTTGAGACTTGATTGCAGGTCAATCAACGGAACCGTGCCAACGTCTAGAAAAGATTTAATGCGCGTCTTCCACATGTCCTCCAGCTCAGCGCGAGAATGATTGATACTCAACGGCTGCTCGGCATTTGAAACTGAAACACCAATTGAAACGATAAATACCGCAAGGACACCGAGATATAACCGCCCAAAATTCCCGGCTACTAAAACTGCTCGACGAGTTTTTGCGATCTTAGTTCCTGCCATGTAGTCCACCGCTATGTTGGCTGCAGAAAATCAGAGCATTTGCTCACCCAGCGCAACAGAAAATGTGGCACGAGTATCACCCAAATTTTTCAAATTTGGGGCATTTGTTACACGTCCCATACAATTGATATGCGTCTATAGATAAAAACGACGCCCTAATTATTTTTTTCGGCCGTGCACCGGCCAAATTTTCTTGGATTCCCCCGGCATAACCTTCCCATTCTTAAGCTTCACACCTACCAGTACCGGCGGAAATTTGTTTTTCTTCAAATCCTCGGCGGAAAAAAGATTGCTTTTGTAAAAAGCAACCGGATCAATATAAATCCGCTTATTTATTCTCACCTTATGTCCTCTAATTTTGTATTTGTTATTGGGACTTGCGTATACATTCATGTGGAGATGTGCGTAGCCGAATGGACCGAAAGCGCTTCTTCGGCCACCTTTTGTCCCGGTGTCACCAGAAATCGCAACTATATCTCCGGCTTTGAAGCTGGCCCCAACGCGGAGCTCCGGTGATTTATCAAGATGTTGATATTTTGTGTAGGTCCATTCTTGGAAACCAGTATCTTCTGGGGAATGCTGCATCCACATTACCTTTCCCACCAACCGCCCACCCTCACTTATATGAATAACTTTACCATCAGCCGCTGCCAGCAAGGGGGTGCCGATTTCTAGTGTAATATCCATACCGCCATGAAAGCCGTTATTAGAACGCTGTGTCCGGGGACTACCGTCATACCGTGTTGGTGAGCCAAATGGCGATGAAATCGGGGGACAATTAACACCAACGGGAAAGCGCGGTTTTAATCTAGTCGCAATTAGACCGATTTGTTGCTGCTCTTGGATCGATAGCTGGCCGAAGTGCTTTGCGCCCTTAAATTTTGACCAATCTATTTCTGCATTGGCAGTTGATGAAAAACCGAAGGTCAATGCAAGGGCGATCAAGCTTAAATTTCTCATTCCCCAATTTCCGTCCTGTTAGCGGGTTTCTGCGGCATTTTATCCTATTTTTTTCCATAGCGGATATCGTGCGTTGCGTTCTCGTTAATCGGTTAACTAATGAATCGTTACGCCGGTGGACCCATACATAGAACATTCAGTCTTTAGGTTGTGAGCTCCTGACACACGGAAAGTTAAGCGAGGCCTGTCTCCGTCCGACACATCTTCTTTAGCCTCACTGGCCGCCGATTCTTCCGACTGCCTGATCAATAAGCTTCCGGAAGGTGTTGACACGACCCTCGTCCGCCCCGATTGCGTCGTAGAAACTCAGCATCTCGTAGCTTGCCTGAGGCGCGCATCCCCTGAGCATGACACCCTTGATAAACCGTTTGACCGGGTGTCTTACCAAGAGGTGATTGACCCACCAGCGCGAGGCCAGAGTAGTGATCACCAGGCAATGGTCGAGCCCCTCCAGAGCCGGCATGATCGTGCGTTTGTCGGGCGTATGGGTGAAGGCGACACGCGGCCCCCAGACCCGATCAAACCAACCCTTGAGCCGGGCGGGCACATTGAACCACCAGGTCGGAAACACAAGGATCAGGGTCTTCGCGCGTGCAAGCTGGGCTATCTGGTCAGCAACCCCCGCATCGTCGAAATCGTCGGTGAAATAGCTTTCCCGCTCGGCCACTGTCAGGCTCGCGCTGAATTCGTCGGCATAGAGATCCAGGTGCTCGTAGACGATCCCGTGCGCTTTCAATCCTACTTCCACCCGGTCAACCAGATGGTGGCAAAGGCTGTCCTTCAGGGGGTGACAGGATACTAAAAGGCAAATAGGTTCGGCCATTGGTCAGTTCCAGATCTTCGGATTCAGACCTTATATCTGCCTGAAAAAAACAAGATGGGCAAGCGGACCGGCACTTGCAGTAACGTGACAGTGTTTACCGGCTTCGAGAAGTAGGCGGAGGCGGCTTGCACGGACGGTGGATGTCGGCTCATGGGTCATGTAACTCGTTGATATTATGCCATCAAAGGAGGTTTATTATCAACGCACATAAGTGATGAAGTTGCGGATGGCGAACGTGGTTAGGGATGGGGACATTAAGCGGCGGACAAAGTCGGGGTGTCGCCATGTACGCGGCAAACCTTGTCGAAGGCACCGACCGACCCCTTCGGCGCACCGGGAAGCCGCACGGCCGTGACCAGCTCGTTGGGCTCGAGAACGGTCGTCAGATAAAACACAAAAAATTCGTCAATCGGAACCGTTCGCCGGCCTTTGGGCCCGGCGATCTCGACCAGCGCTCCAGCGCTAACCAGCGCCGTATTCAGGTCTGAGGCGGGATCTGCATGACTTACTGCCCCCCCGATCGTGCCCATGTTCCGGATTGCCACATCGATGCTCGCTGCCGCCTCGCGGACGACATTGTTGGAACCGACGAGCCGCTCGTCGGTAGCGACCTCTCGGTGCGACGTCATCGCCCCGATGCGGAGACCGCCCTGCTCGTCGAGGTGAATACCGCGCAATTCCTCGATGCGTCGCAAACTGACCAGAGCCGATGGCTGCATTACGCCGAAATTCATCATTGCGACCAACGTCGCACCGCCCGCCAGACAAAGGGACTCTTCATCGGCGACCAGCAAAGCAACGGCCTCATCGACCGTCTTCGGCTCGCTATAATCGATAATCTTCGCCTCCCTGCCACGTCTCATTGGCCCTTCGATGCACGAGGTTAACTTATTGGCTCCTTAGTGCCAATAGACGCTGGAGATCCATGCTCCGGGCAGAATCCGTCTTCAGGTTACTTTTCTTTTGAGCCCGTCATTTGTTCGAGAAGCGTGACTACCTCGTCAAGTTTTATCACGTCCGCATATTTATGGTGCATATCGAAGAGATTCACCTTGTGAATAATTTCGCTGCGGTCGAACACGCACTCCTCAACCAGGGAGACATGGAATCCGTACATATGTGCCTCCAGCGTGCTTGCGCGCACGCATCCCGATGTGCTCTCGCCGCACACGATAAGGCTATCAATCCGTCGTTGGTTGAGATGGGCGACAAGCGGGGTGCCAAAGAAGGCGCTTGGGCGTTCCTTGCGGAACACGGTGTCTTCGGGATTTGGCTGGAACGCATCGTGAATCTCGCAGTCATGCTGTGAGACCGCAAGCTTGCCGCGACGTCGGGTCGACTGGACGCGGTGCGGAGAATACTGCGCTGTCACATAAAAAATCGGGATGCCGGCGGCGCGGGCGGCCGCAAACAGCTTCTTGGTCGGTTCGATGGCATTGTGCGCATAGATGCCGCAACTGTTAGGATAATCAGGTTCGAGCTCATGCGGTAACTTGGCGCCGCCCTTGTAAACGAGGTTGTAGAGGTCGACCGCCAGCAGTGCCGGGTTGGTCCCGATATGAGTCTCGCGTGTATAGGACGCATAGGTGGCGATATCCTCAGGCGGAATCACATCCTTCCAGCAATGGTCCTCGAACAGTTCGCTGATCGCCATGGAAAATACCTCCTACAGGGTTGGATTGAAGCGGGTATTGAATGTGCACCTGACGCGTACACCTTTTGAAGTATCGTGGAAACATATTAGTTGAGCAAGACCGTCTTCTTGGGCGCTGATCGAATGCACATTCCAAGTCGAGGCGTCGCCGCTTCAATACTGTCAGCAGATGGTCTCAATCGCTTCGCTTCCTCAAGCATATAGACAACCGCAATTCCTTTGCTGGATTTCTTCATTTTACTCATAGGCAATCACCCCAGCTGACCAATCCGGTCCGGCTTG
>JAYYZV010000017.1:0-15582 GCA_036339975.1 Pseudomonadota bacterium
AACGTTATAGATGTGGGTGCGGTTAACGTGAACTTCCTGACCCCGGGCGAAAGCGACGCGTCGTGCGGTCGTGCGATTCTCGAGTACGCGGGAAAGGCGGTCGACATGGCGTTGGCCGGAGAAGTTGATGCTGTGGTCGCCTGTCCGCAGACACAATCGTCTATCAAATCGGCCGGAATAGATTTCGACGGTTATCCGTCATGGGTCGCGCGGCGCACCGAAACTGACCCTGATAACGTGTTTATGATGCTGGTCTCCGATCGGTTGCGCATTGCCCATGTCACACTTCACCTAGGGATCCGCGAGGCTCTCGATTTGATAGACAGTCCGCGGATAGTCCGCACATTGACGGCCGCAAATTCTGCTCTGCAGCGGATCGGTATCGTAGAGCCTAAAATTGCTGTATCGGGCATTAACCCTCATGCAGGCGAGGATGGGTTGTTCGGATGCGAGGAAACAGAGATTGTCAGACCAGCATTGGAACAGGCACGGGAGGTGGGCGTAGACGTTCACGGCCCATTCGGCGCCGATACTATGTATTTGGATAAAAGTTTTGATGCTTATGTCGTGATGTATCACGATCAGGGACATATTCCGGCTAAGCTTATCGGCTTCGACGGCACGGCAGCATTAACGATCGGATCGCCGGTGGTGTTTTCTTCGGTTGCGCACGGCAGCGCGTTAGATATAGCCGGGCGCGGCAGGGCTAATTCTGGCGCGCTTGTCTGGGCGATCAAACAAGTCGCCGGGGCGAGAACCGTTTAAGTTTTAATCTTCGACGTTAAACGCGACGGCACCCAGGCCTTCGACCGAATTGCGAACATTAATACCGGGCCGCAGAGCTTCTGCAGCTGTAGCGCCGCCGGCCATACCGACCCAGCCAGCTTCCCGCCGTTCGCCGGCCCTTGACGTCACGCGGGCGGCCGACACCAAAGAGCGCACTGGATGGCCTAGGATGGCCGCCGAGGATCCGATCTGAACCGGTCGGCCATTAAATTCCATCACCATTCCGAGGTTTTCTAAATTGGAATCAGGTCGGCACCACGGACCGACCACGAAGCTGGACGAAGAAGCATTGTCTGCGACAACGTCTTCGAGCGAAAATTTGAATTTCCTGTATCGGGAATCAATAATTTCCATTGCAGCGGCGACACCATCCACTGCGGATAGAGCCTCTGCCGCTGTGCACGGATATCCCAGCGGACGCCGCAATAGAAAGGCGATTTCCGGTTCAACGCGGGGATGGACGTAGTTATTGATCGAAATAGTGTCGCCGTCTTCGACCATCATGTTATCGGTCAGGCGACCCCAGATCATGTCGTTAAGGCCCATCTGGATCATCTTGGCTCGGCTGGTGAAACCCATCTTCATGCCGTTTCGTTTCTCGCCCCGGTCAAGACGCCTCTGAATTGACGCAGCCTGAATGTCATATGCGTCTTCTAGGGAGTACCTATTATTCTCCGATAACTGACGGGTTGCCCGCGCTTTGTGGGCGGCGTTGTCCAGCGTCCGAGCGAGTTTTGCGATTTCCACCATGATTATTCTCCCTTACCGGAGGCATCTCCGCCTTCCCGCTTTTTAATCATATCCAGGGCAACATCCACAATCATATCTTCCTGGCCGCCAACCATACGGCGGTTGCCGAGTTCGATCAGGATATCGCGGGTATCGACGCCGTAGTTTTCTGATGCCGTTTCCGCGTGTCGAAGGAAACTAGAATATACACCCGCATAACCCAGCGATAATGTTTCCCTGTCCACCCGCACAGGCCGGTCCTGTAACGGCCGAACGAGTTCCTCGGCAGCGTCCATCAGTTCGAAGAGATCACAGCCGTGGTTTAGCCCCATTCGGTCCGCGACGGCGATAAAAATTTCGAGCGGGGCGTTACCAGCGCCAGCACCCATCCCAGCGAGTGACGCATCAACCCGCGTACAGCCGTGTTCCAACGCAACAATTGAGTTTGAAATGCCGAAGGAAAGATTGTGGTGGGCGTGAATTCCAGTTTGTGTCTCTGGCTTCAGTACGTCGTTGAACGCCTTGAAACGATCAGCGACGTCTTCCATCAGCAGCGCGCCACCGGAGTCCGTCACGTAGACACAGTGCGCTCCATACTCTTCCATAAGACGGGCTTGTTCTGCGAGCTTTTGCGGTGGGTTCATATGGGCCATCATGAGAAAGCCGGCGACATCCATACCGAGGTTTCGGGCATATTCGATATGCTGTTTTGAGACATCGGCTTCCGTGCAGTGGGTTGCAACCCGCACCGAGCGGGCGCCGGCTTCATAGGCTTCGCGAAGATCATCTACCGTGCCGATTCCCGGCAGCAGAAGGGTCGCCAGTTTTGCGTTCTTTAGCACGCTCGCCGCAGCTTCGATGTAGTCAAGGTCGGTTTCCTTTGCAAACCCGTAATTGAACGACATGCCGGCCAACCCGTCGCCGTGGGCGACCTCTATAGCGTCTACCTTTGCAGCATCCAGCGCTTTGCAGATCGCCTTGATATGCTCGAGACCGTACTGGTGGCGAATGGCGTGCATTCCGTCACGCAAAGTGACGTCTTGTACGTAGATTTCTTTATTTTGGTCGATGGCCATCGGACGTCTCCTACACCGTCGCCATCCGGCGTTCTACCACCTGCTCGGCGGTCTGGAGCGCAGCTGAGGTCATGATATCCAAATTGCCGGCGTATTTTGGAAGATAGTGGCCCGCGCCTTCGACCTCGAGAAAAATTGAAGATTTGATGCCCTGAAAATCACCCCGCCCTGGAATGTGCAGCGGATTATTGGACCCGAAGCGTTCGAACTGGACTTTCTGCTTTAAACGGTAGCCTGGAACGTAGCTCTGTACTTCTTTGACCATGGCTTCTACGGATTCGGCGATCTTCTCTTGGTTAACGTCGTCCGATAGCGTGTAGACGGTATCACGCATCACCAGCGGCGGTTCGGCTGGATTTAATACTATTATCGCTTTTCCCTGCGCCGCGCCGCCGACGACTTCTAGTCCTTTGGATGTCGTTTCGGTGAACTCATCTATATTAGCGCGCGTCCCCGGACCCGCCGATTTTGAGGAAATTGATGCAACGATTTCGGCATACTGAACTGGCGCAATCCGGTTGACCGCATGCACCATCGGGATTGTCGCTTGGCCGCCGCAGGTCACCATGTTGATGTTATTGGAGTCGAGATGTTGTTCCGAATTTACAACCGGAACGACATAAGGGCCGATGGCTGCGGGCGTCAGGTCTATAATGACCTTACCATCCATTTCGCAAAGTGCCGCGTTGTGCTTGTGCGCCCCGGCTGACGTCGCGTCGAAGACAAGAACGATGTCCTTCCACCCCGGCATCCTCGTCAGCCCGAGGAGCCCCTCATTCGTGGTCGCGACGCCTAATTTTGTGGCCCGCGCCAGACCGTCCGAATCTGGATCTACCCCAACCATTGCGCCCATATCCAAGGTATCAGAAGTTCGCATAATTTTGATCATCAAATCAGTGCCGATATTACCGGAACCGACGATTGCGACCTTCGCTTTGCCTGCCATTTGAATTCTCCGGATATAGTTCAGTTGGAAAAGGTGGCGCGGACGCTGCCTAGACCTGAAATTCGCGCTTCGATGACCTCGCCGGGACCGATAGGTGCCATCGGGCCAAGCGCACCCGTCATAATGACATCCCCGGCTGAGAGAGGCATTCCCACGTCCACCATTTTTCGGGCTAACCAGACTGCGGCGTTGAGTGGGTTGCCAAGACAGGCGACGCCAGCGCCGACGGAAACTTGCTCGCCCTTGTTTTCCATCACCATGCCGCACATACGGAGGTCAATGTCGTCCAGCGACACAGGCTGGGTACCGAGAACTATCATCCCAGACGACGCATTGTCTGCAATGGTGTCTAGAATATTGATGTCCCACTTGGCTATCCGACTGCCGACAACTTCGATAGCGGGCAGGGCGTACGCCGTGGCATCGATCAGGTCTAGTAGCGTGATTTGTTCACCGTCGAGGTCGTCTGCTAAAACTAGGGCCACTTCCGCTTCGGCTTTAGGCTGCGAGACAGCGCTAAACTCGATTTCGTCGCCATCGACTACAGCCATGTCCGCGTAGATGATGCCGTAATCCGGTTGATCCACGCCGAGCTGCGTTTGCACCGCTTTGGCGGTTAATCCGATCTTGCGCCCGATAACCCGTCGGCCTTCCTTAATCCAGAGATCCGTGTTGGTCTGTTGCACCGCGTATGCTGCTTCAAGGTCGCCCTTCGGTAGGGACCCGCGGATCGGCTTGATCGTCTTGCCGGACTTCCATGCGTTACGGATTTTCCGCGCGCAGTCGGTGATCGCCTTTTCTTTTTTTGTTGCCATCGTCGGCACTCCTAGAGCTTGATGCAGATGTTTTTCTGCTCGGAATAGAAATTGAGGGCGTGCTGACCGCCTTCGCGCCCGAAACCTGAAAGTCCCATGCCACCGAAGGGTGTGCGTAAATCGCGCAAGAACCAGCAGTTCACCCAGTTAATGCCGGCCTCCATTTTCTGCGCCACGCGGTGTGCGCGAGCAAGGTTGGTGGTCCAAACGGTAGAGGCGAGACCGTATTCGGTGTCATTTGCCATCTCAATGGCCTCCTCTTCCGTGTCAAACGGGGTAATGTGGCATACCGGACCGAAAATTTCTTCTTTCTGGATACGGGAACTCTCGCTCAGACCGACGAAGATGGTCGGCTCCACAAATGCTCCGTTGTCCCGTTCGTCGCCAAATTCGGGAATGCCGCCGCCGGTGATAACTTCGGCACCAAGTTCCTTGGCAAGATCATAGTACCCCTTGACCTTGTCGCGGTGTTCATGGCTGATCAGGGGCCCCATCTGGGTATCCGCGTTTTCTGGGCGGCCTAATTTCATCTCTTCAGCCTTTTCCTTCAGGGTAGAGACGAACTTGTCGAATATCGGCCGTTCAACATAGACCCGTTCGGAGCAAAGACATACCTGTCCGCAATTTGCGAAGACGGACCGGACGGTACCTTCGATCGCCGCATCGAAATCCGCGTCGGCAAACACGATCGAGGGGTTTTTCCCGCCTAGCTCGAAGGACAGCGCCTTCACATTTTCCGAAGCCGCTCGCATGATCGTGCCGCCAGTTGTTGTCTCACCCGTAAAGGTAATGGCGTCGATGCCTTTATGCGCGGTCATGAATTCGCCTGCGGAATTTGGCCCGAAACCGTGAACGACATTAAATGCGCCATCCGGCATGCCAGCATCCTTCATTACTTCCGCTAGCATGGTTGCGGTCGTCGGTGTTTCTTCAGACGGTTTCAGGATCACAGCGTTGCCGGACGACATCGCCGGTGCGAGTTTCCAAGTGGAGAGCAATAATGGCAGGTTCCAGGGGCTGATCACACCTACCACGCCGTGCGGCTGTCGGACCGAATAGTTGATGGCGCCGGCGCCATCTGGCGTATCCTGCTGGTAGGCCTCGGTCCCGACCGATTTGATAAGGTCGGAAAATACCCGGAAATTGGCTGCGCCGCGCGGAATATCGACATGGCTTGCGAGAGATCGGGGTTTTCCGGTATCGAGAGTTTCGGCTTCGATGAATTCGTCTGCTCGTGCATCGATGCCGTCAGCGACGGCATAAAGAATTTTACAGCGATCCTCGACTGGCATCGAGCCCCAGATTTCCTTGTAAGCCTTACGTGCTGCTATTACTGCAAGGTCCACCATGTCTTCGCTGGCTTCATGTACATAGCTCAGCAGCGTGCCGTCGACCGGAGTGGTGTTTTCGAACGTATTGCCGCTGGCAACGAATTGGCCACCAATAAAATTTTTCAGCTCCCGAATGTTTCCTGAGCCCTCTGGCGCCATTTCAATCTCCCTTGTCGGCCACGCTGGATGGTATGTCTACGCGGGCTATCCACATCAGGTTTTGCGGCAGCGCCGGGAGCAAGTCAAGGTAGTGGAATCAACGTAAAAAGGGCGGAGAAAACAATGCCTTTGTCTGTGATTTCTAGCCCTGTGTGGTATTAGGTTGATCTATGCTTCGTCAGGACATTCTGTAGCCGTTTCCGACGGGTCAAATCGATGCGCCAGTTAATCGTCGAGTTCAAAAATAGCTTCGATTTCCATACAGAATTGCCGCGGCAGTTCGAACATACCGACAGCCGATCGTGCATGCTGTCCCGCTTGCGGTCCAAACAGTTCGTATAAAAGGTCCGACGCACCATCTATGACCGCGAATTGCCGTTCGAATCCGAGCGCGGAGTTCACCATGCCGGTCAACTTTACCACCTGAGTCACGCGGTCGAGAGACCCGAGTTCGTCTTCTACTGAGGCCAGAATATTGAGCGCGGTGGCGCGCGCAGCGGCATGCGCTTCCTCTTCCGTCACGTCGATGCCGACTTTGCCTCTTACCTTTACGCCAAAGTTCTCCGGTGGTGGATGCCCGGAAGTGTAAAGTAGGTGTCGCGTAACGACGCAACCGGTCCGGTTCTTACTTGGATAAACAAACGGTTCCGGCAGTTCTAGCCCCATTTTGTCGAGACGTTCGCGAATTCTCATGCTGTTTCCCGCATCGGTATTTCGCTTTTCGCGAGGGGCGTGATGCGACACGGTAAGCCTTTGGTATCCGCAGAACCTGTAACCGGATCCCAAGGCCCGTTATATGACAGGGCAACATTGACGTTAACGTCGAGCGCACCCTTTTCCGGGCCCTCCACTTCCGGCAGCCACCAGCCCATGCCGGTTCGGACCGTTCCAGCATCTGTTTCGGTCGTGACCGTTACCTTGAGCTTGCACGCACCGTCGAAGCCGGCGGTTTCGACGGAAATCCAGTCGCCATCAGTCAGGACCGAGCGTTCTGCGTCGGCCGGGTGCACCTGCAGTAACGGGAAGGGCGATATCTTGCGTGCCCAGGCCTGATCACGATATCGCGAATGGTGATAAGTCTTTTCCCGCGCCCCGGTAATCAGGATCAATGGGAAGTTCTGCCGTTCTATGGCAGTCGATTGCTCTGCTCGCGGCTTTTCGTAGGCGGGTAGAGGATCCACCCCGATATCGTCCAGAGTTTGCGATCGGAGTTCAATTTTTCCGCTCGCTGTCTTAAACCCGACTTCCTCGAAATTTCCGATCTTGAAGTCAAACGGCGCCCAACCCTGCTTTCTGAAAATACCCCAGTCAATCTCATCCCCTAGCAGATATTCGTTGAAGTCGTGTTTGTTTTTCCATGGGAAAAACTTTCGAGTGTCAACGCCGCGGGCCTCTAGGCGCCGCGCCAGATCAGTCGTGAAATCAAAATCCGACCGAGCTTTGCCCTCGGGAAGTTTAACCGGGTTAGTGTAGCAAACGATCTGTGCTGCAGGCTCCAGCGATACCTCTTCTTCTTCCAGCCCAGTCGTCTTCGGAAGCACAATATCCGCAATTTCCGACGTGGGCGTCATCATGTGTGATGCCACGGCCAAGAAATCGAGAGACTTTAGCGCAGCGATCACCTTGCGCGTGTCGGGATAGGTTACGACGATATTAACGCCGGAGACGTACATGGCGCGCACCGGATAGGGCTTGCCGGTCAGGATAGCATCCAGCGCCGTCGGATTGTGGACAGATGTTTGCCATCCTTTAGGTCCCGCCCAGAGCGGAAAGGCGTCTGCCCCTAGTGTTTTTCTGGCTACCTCTGGCGGTAGCGCAAAATTCGGGTCGTGTAGGATATCGATATAGTTGCGGAATCCGCGCGGTCTCTTGACCCTAATATTTCCGCCTCGACGGTCTACATTTCCGGTGATTGCAACCAGACAGTGAAACGCCCGAAATGTCTGTACACCATTTGAAAACGCGTCGATCCCGTGACCGGAAACGAAGCAGGACGGTCCGGCAGCATATAGCCGAGCGGCGTCAATGATGTCTTCGGGGGATACGCCGCTCAATTTCGCCGCGCGTGCTGGCGGATAATCTGCGGCGCGCTGTTTCAGGTCTTCAAAACCATGTGTCCATTTTTTGACGAATGCGCGGTCGTACAGATTCTCCTTAATGATCACGTATATCATCCCAAGTGCGATGGCGGCATCGCTTCCCGGTTTAGGTCGCAGCCAGATGTCTGCCAATTTAGCCGCCGGAGTTTCCGCTGGGTCGATCACGACGAATTTTGCTCCGTTTTTCTTTGCCCGTTTGAGCCCCATCCATTGCACCGGGTCCGCGGCCGACGGGTTGCGGCCGACTATCAGTGCGCAGCGTGTATTGTCCACGTCTTCGCCACCAACGATTCCTAAACCCGTGACCTTGTCCGACAGTGCGCGGCACCCGCCGCATAGATCTTGGTTCATCATCCAGTTAGGCGACCCCAGCGAACGCATCAGTAATGCGACCATGGCACCCCGACTGAAGAAAGCGCTGGAAACCGCCCCAATGAGTGATTCTGGGCCATGTTCCGTTCGCACTTCCAACAATCGGTCAGCCATTTCGTCAAGTGCGTCGTCCCACGAAATATCGTCCCACTGGCCGGAGCCGCGCGGCCCGGCGCGGCGCATCGGTGATCGGATCCTGTTCCGGCTGTATGTCAGTTCGGGTAGAGCTCGGATACCCTTGACGCAGAATGCACCCTTCGATGCCGGGTGATCCTGGTTGGGTCCTACCTTAGCTACATGGCCGTTTTCCACTGTAACGAGAGACCCACATCGCGTGCTGCACTCCCAGCAAGTGCTAGGATAAATGCCATCAGGCTTAATCATGAAAAAAGTGTAGCCCAACGGGGTTCCAAGGCAAGAGTTTGGTCAAATAAATCCCTTAAACCATCCTGCGTCCAGCGCTGCGCCAACAAGCAGACGCACCGCTAGGATTGTCAACAAAATCTGAAAAATGCGTCGAAACAGTTTCTCTGGCATCTGGGTTAGTGTGCGTTGGCCCACCCAGTTGCCGGCAACCGTTCCAAGCATCATTAGAACGATCAGTGGAAGATAAGCACCGATCGCCATGCCGACAAAACCGAACGCAACAAGCTTCGAGACGTGAGAAATTGCCATTAGCGTGGCCATAGTGGATACATGGATGTGACGGTCTTGACTGGCGTGGGCGACGAACGGTGACAGAAATGTTCCCGTTGCACTGACGAAAATGCCAAGAAACGTTGCGACGCCCCCTAAAACACCGAATCGAAGCCGCTCCGGACCGCCCGCGCCGAGCTTCGGCGTATACAGAACCACTAGAATAAAGACGCCGAGGATGCCTTGAAGTATTTCCGATGGTAGTGTCGTGAATATCTGCGCCCCCGCGAACGCGCCAATGACGGATCCGATCGCAAAAGGCAATATCAAGTTCTTCTTCACGTACCGCCACATCATAAACATTCGGCTTGTACCAGCGCCCAATTGGATCATCGTATGCATTGGGACTAGCACAGCGAGCGGAAAGAAGAACGTCATGCCGGCCAGCAGCAAGAGCCCGCCAGCAGTGCCGGTTACGGTACCGAGAAAGGTCGTAATGGTCGCGGCGATCACAAGACCTACCATCAGCGACAAGCTGACATCCGGCACGCCCATAAAATTTTCCATCAGATATAACCTGCGCGAGTGGCTGCCGCCCACAGAAGTCGTAAGGACAGAATTATCAGTATGATCTGGAACAGGCGCCTAAACACTTCTTCATTCATCATGTTCAACAACTTGAATCCGATCCAATTGCCAATAAAACCAGCAGATACCATTGCTGCCATCAGCGGCAGATAAGTAAAAAATTGGAAGCCTAAAACCGCAAAGACCACCACCTTTAGGCCATGGATGAACATCATTATGGCTGCAAGCGTTGCAACGAAGACCCGCCGATCGCTGCTGACGCCACGTACCCACGGCGCGAGGATCGTACCGGTAGCGCCAATGAACATGGAGATGAAAGCGCCGATCCCGCCGAGGATGATGAAGCGTCTCCCTGTCGGCGCGCCTGCCGTGATTTTTGGCGCGAAACAGACATACAACATAAAGACGCCTAGTATCGCCTGCAGCAGGGCGACCGGGATCGACACGACAATTTTGCCGCCGATCGCGGATCCAATCAGCGCGCCAATCGCAAAAGGAAGGATCGCCTGTTTCATCACCAGTTTGTGGGCGATGATCGTGCGGGTGACGTTGGATCCTGCCTGAACCACGCCGTGCACCGGGATCAATGCTACCGGCGGAAATACTGTTGCCATAAATCCAATAAGAACGATCCCACCACCCAGTCCAGCCACAACACCGAAGGCCGCGGTGAAGCACGCTAAAAGCGTGAACAGGATAAACATCCATCCGTCTATTTCGGGGGTGATCGACAAAAATTCGATCATGTGGCGACCTCCTGTACAGCTTCAATGAGCAGACGAATAGCAAGGACAGTGAGCACCAGATTGAACCCCCAGCGAAACACGTTCTCTTCCATCCAATTCAGAAGGAACTTGCCAGACCATGTTCCGACGAACCCGAACAAGATCATGAGAAGCATTAAGGGAAGATATGGGGCGAACGTGAAACCAAGGATGCAAAACGTCAGGATCTTCACTCCATGTTGCCACGACATAAAGGCAGCATGAGTGGCCACTGTCACCATTCGATCTTTTGTAGAAGCTTTAATAAAGGGTGCAATTAGGGGCCCGGTTGCGCCAGCGAACATGGTGGCGAACGATGCCATCGTCCCAACCACTCCAAATCTTAATCTTGTAGGCTCCAAAGCCCTGAATTTGGGCGCCCAAACAGCATATAGAACGAAGACCCCGATGATCGCCTGTAGAATATATTTGGGAAGCGAAAATACGATCTGCCCGCCCAGAAATGCGCCGATCACGGTACCCAAGACAAATGAAGGCATCCAAGTGAAAAGGATGTGACGCCACATAATTACAGCGCGGAAGAAATTGGATCCTACTTGGACGACGGCATGTACTGGTATAATCGAAATTGGTGGCATAACAGAAGCCATTACAGCAACTAGTGCAGCTCCGCCGCCCAAGCCAAAGGCCGCCGAGATAGCTGAGGTTAGGAAACTGATAAGGCACAGTGCAACGAAGGACCAATCGGAAACCCCCGGAGCACTCACCAATATATCATGGATGACGTTCATGGATTGACTGCAGTATACACTCACGAATGGCGCGAGAAGAATCGGTTAAGATCGCTGCAAATTCTGATCCTCGACTTCCCCATAACGTTCCGATCGCGTACACCTGCTGCGGAAAACCGGAGATCGAAATGTCAGATTCTATTGGCCCACTTTCAGGCGTCACCGTTGTTGATTTAACCCGTGTTCTGGCGGGGCCAACTTGCACACAAATGCTCGGAGATCTGGGCGCCGACGTAATCAAATTTGAACGGCTTGGAGCTGGCGACGATACCCGAAAATTTGCGCCGCCCTTTGTTAAAGACGGGGACGGCAACGACACCTCGGAAAGTTCTTATTTCATGGGCGCAAATCGGAACAAACGGTCAGTTGCTATCGATATTGCAAAGCCGGAGGGCGCTAAACTTGTTAAACGCATTGCGGAGGACGCGGATGTCCTCGTCGAGAATTTCAAAACCGGCAACCTCGCAAAGTATAACCTTGCCTATGATGATCTGAAGGGCCTTAACCCGAGGCTTGTTTACTGTTCTGTCACAGGGTTTGGCCAGACAGGACCATACGCGCCACGACCAGGGTACGACTTTCTTATACAGGCAATGGGTGGGTTGATGTCGATTACCGGGACACCTGATGGTGAACCACAGAAGGTCGGCGTGCCAATCGCAGATATCATGGCTGGCATGTATGCCGGCGTCGCTATCAATGCGGCGCTGCGCCACGCATCTAATACAGGGCAGGGTCAGTATATAGATATCGGCATGATGGATACGACGGTTGCGATGCTAGCCAATGCCGGCATGAACTATATTCACGACGGTATGTTAGGCCGGCTTGGAAACGCCCACCCCAACATCGTTCCTTACCAGCCGTTCAAGACGGCGGATGGATTCATTATTGTCGCCATTGGAAATGACTCGCAGTTCCAGCGCTTCTGTGAACTCGCCGGCTGCACTGATTTATGTGAGGATCCGGACTTTGCAACTAACGACGCACGCGTACGCAACCGCAGCACGCTGCTGCCAAACCTCTACCAGATATTCGAGACCCGTACGTCGGAGCAATGGCTTGCCAGCCTCGAGGAAAACAAGATCGGCTGCGGTCCCATCAACAACCTTCAGCAGGTGTTTGATGATCCACACGTTCAAGCACGCAGGATGGTGGTTAATATGGATCACCCGCTTGCCGGGGAAGGAGGTGCTGCAGTTATAGGCAGCCCGATGCGTTTCACGGAAACACCGGTGACCTATCGTCACCCTCCGCCCATGGTTGGACAGCATACCGAAGAGGTGCTGCGCGAGAAGCTTAGACTGACCGACCAAGATCTCTCAGTGTTGCGAGATAAAGAGGTTATTTGAGCGGTCAGGCGGATGTTGGAAATGGACCGCTCGAGTTGGATGGCTTTGCTTCTCCTGTTGTTTTGCGGGCTGGGTTGGGGGGCGGCCGTCGCAATTGCGAAGATCGCGACTAATGGCGGCGTCCATCCGTTGGGCTATGTTTTTTGGGTGGCCATAATTGCCGCCGTTATCCTGACGGTAATTTGCGCCTCTCGCAGTACCTGGCCGGGAACCACCACGAAGCATATCTGGTACTATATCATCATCGGAGGGCTACGGATCGTGTGTGCCAATGTAATTTGGTATACGACCGTGAAATACATACCCGCCGGTGCGCTGGCAGTGGTGCTTGGACTGACGCCCATCTTCACTTACGGCATCAGTCTTGCGATGCGACTGGAAAATTTTGCAGCGATGAGGGCGGCTGGCCTGAGCGCTGGTTTTGTCGGCATTGTAATGTTCGTCGTCCCTGGCGAGAGCCTTCCAGATACTTCCATGATTCCGTGGCTTCTGTTCGGACTTGGCGCACCCCTAACATATGCGCTGGCGAACATACTCATTGATCGGCTGCGACCGGAGACCGGGAATACATTGTCTCATACCACGGGTATGGTTTGGTTCGGTGCTATTTTCATGTTGCCTGTCTGTCTGCTGACTGGGTCCTTTCATCTGCCTAGTTTTCCTCCGTCAAATCCCGATATTGCGGTGTTTGGCCACGCCATCATTTCCGGTTTCGCATTCTTCGCACTATTCGAGATGATCCGTCTTTCTGGCCCGACATTTGCTTCACAACTAAATTACATTGTCACTCTTACCGGCGTGATCTCAGGTATATTCTTCTTTGATGAGGTGCCTACCTGGTGGGTTTGGGCCGGAACGGCCTTTGTTCTCGGTGGTGTTGCTCTTGTGAACAGGCGGCCGTTAAAAAATGGGTAACCCACCGCCTACGGATCTGTTCAAGCCGATCAGCGACGAGCGTCGAAGTCAGATCCTCGACGAAACGCTATATCGACGACCAGAAAAAGGTCCTCTTCGGGTGTTCGGGTATGGTTCACTGATGTGGAGCCCGTGTTTCGATGTTATTCATCGCGAGCTCTGCAAACTTTATGATTATCGTAGGAGTTTTTCTATTTGGTCAGTCTTTGCTCGTGGTACTCCCGAAAAACCGGGTTTGGGATTTGCATTGGAGTGTGAGCCGGGAGCCTGCTGCGAAGGCGTTGTGTTCACGCTACCGCCAGACACTAAACGGGAGGACCTGATCCCGCTTTGGGAACGGGAAATGTGGACCGAAACCTATGAGCCGGTGTGGGTGTCGGTGGACGCGGACGGCGACAGGCAGACTGCGCTAACATTTAAAGTCTCAACCTCTCATCCTCAATACGCGGGCGAACTGCCGACATTAGAGAAAGCGGCATATATCGCAGAAGCTTCGGGAAAGTATGGAACGTGTTACGAGTATCTGGCCCAGACTGTTGCTGAATTGCAGCGTCTGAATGTCCACGACACAGAGATGGAAGATCTGCTGAAAGCCGTTGATCAATTGATGCGATAGGCGGGTCTTGCACTTAGCCTTCGGGCGTGCACAACTTAACCCATTAAATGGAGGTGCCTAGAATGTCTGATGACGAAATCGGTTATATCGACTACACGACGCTGAACGTAGACAAGAATGCTACTTATGACAGTCTGCGCGACCGGGTAATCCTGATCACGGGTGCTGGTCAGGCGATTGGGCGTGGCTATGCTCACTATTTCTCTGCTCAGGGTGCGATCCCAATCATCGCAGACATCAACGGCGAGAACGCGGAAAAGGTAAAACGAGAGGTAGAAGAAAAGCAGGGCAAGGCGATGGCGATCGAGGTCGATGTTGCCGACGAGCAGTCCAGTATCGATATGGTCGATAAGGTCGTTGCCAAATATGGTCGGCTCGACGTCTTGATCAACAACGCTGCGATTTTCTCACAGATTACTATGGCGCCATTCTGGGAGCTGCCCGTTGAGGAATGGAAACGCGCCGTGGACGTCAACGTCAACGGGTCATTCTTGTGTTCCCGGGCTGCCGTGCATCCAATGATGGAGGCCAAATGGGGTCGCATCATCAACGTATCGTCGGGGACCATGATGATGGGACGTCCAAACTATCTGCACTATATCACGACCAAGGCGGCGATGATCGGCATGTCGCGGTCGATGGCGCGCGAAGTGGGACCGTACGGAATAACCGTTAACACCTTCTGGCCCGGCGTGATGCAGACCGAGGTCGAGAGACCGTCAGTGCCACGCGAGATGTTCAAGACTATGACAGCGACGCAGGCTTTGCCGCGGCAGGGTACGATCCATGATCTGGCAAAGGCGATGATGTTCCTGTGTTCGGACGAAGCCGCGTATATCACGGGCCAGGGACTGATAGTGGATGGTGGACAAAACTTTATCTGAATCCGCCTGCAGCGTTGGCTGGGGCGACTACTATGAAAAGACCGGACAGCGCCCACCGCGCCCGACCGTGATGAGGGCGTTGGACGCGTTTGACTGTGTGGGTTTACCGGAAGGGGCGATGGCCGCCGACTTGGGCTGTGGGTCGGGCAGGGATTTGGTTGAAATCCATCGGCGGGGCTGGCCTGTGCAGGCTATTGATGCGTCGCCGGAAGCGATCGACTGTCTACTGCACCTCGAAAACTCGATACCGAGTGCACAAATATACCCTCAACTCGCCCGATATGAGGATATGAACCTTCTACCTTGCGACCTGATCAACGCCTCTTTCTCTCTTCCTCTATGTCCGCCGGAGAATTTTTCCGGCGTTTGGCAAAAAATCTTGGCTGCGTTAAAGGCTGGCGGTCGGTTTTCAGGACAGCTCTATGGCGAGCATGACAGCTGGTTTGGCCGGGAGGGGATGACTTTCCACACGCGAACACAGATTGACGGTTTACTATCGGAACTAGAGGTCGAATTTCTTGAAGAAGAAGAGGACGATTCAGTGACGCCACGCGGCGCCTCTAAGCACTGGCACATTTTTCATATTGTGGCGAAGAAACTATGACCATAAAAAATTCTAGACTCGAGACCCTGCGCGTTCAGATCGCGGCCTGCACGCGGATAATGAATATGGATGGGTTGATAGACTATTCCGGGCATATCAGCGCTCGCCTACCCGAAGGTGGCGGGCTGTTGATCCAATCCTTTGATGATTCCCGCGCC
>JAYYZV010000018.1:0-5226 GCA_036339975.1 Pseudomonadota bacterium
CCATGGTCAACGGCCTCGCCGTTCTGTCTTGGGGAGTTGGCGGCATCGAGGCTGAGGCCGCGATGCTTGGCCAGCCGATCTCGATGCTTTTGCCCGAGGTCGTTGGTTTCAAACTTACAGGAGAAATGCAGGAAGGTACTACCGCCACGGATCTGGTGCTGACAGTGACACAGATGCTGCGAGCCGAGGGCGTCGTTGGCAAGTTCGTCGAATTCTACGGCCCCGGTCTGAGCGCCCTCTCGTTGCCCGATCGCGCCACTATCGGCAATATGGCGCCAGAATACGGCGCCACCTGCGGCTTTTTTCCGATTGATCGGGAGACCTGTGATTACCTGAGGTTCACCGGCCGCGACGACGACAGTGTCGCACTGGTTGTGGGCTATGCTAAGGCGCAGGATATGTGGCGTGATGAAAATACGCTTGACCCAATTTTCACTGCGACGCTGGAACTGGACCTCGGTAACGTCGAACCTTCGCTCGCCGGTCCAAAGCGTCCGCAGGACCGCGTAGTCCTGTCGAGTGTGCCAAATACCGCGATCGATGCGATTACGGATTACCGCGGCACTTCCCCGGTGGATACTGATCACTTAACCCGCGACCTCGGTGACGATTTCGAGGTCGAAGATGGTGATGTAGTCATTGCTGCGATTACTAGCTGCACCAATACGTCTAACCCGTCAGTGCTGGTAGGTGCCGGACTGCTGGCCCGCAAGGCGGTGGAGAAGGGCCTGAAGGCAAAACCGTGGGTGAAAACGTCTCTCGCTCCTGGCAGCCAAGTGGTCAAGGATTACTTGGAAAAGGCTGAACTACAAGATGATCTGGACGCGCTCGGCTTCAATATCGTCGGATTTGGTTGCACTACTTGCATCGGTAACTCCGGCCCGCTGCCCGAAAAGGTTGCGACCCAGATCGACGAGAAGGACTTGGTGGCCGGCGCGGTGCTATCCGGTAACCGTAATTTTGAAGGGCGGGTTCACCAGCAGGTAAGGGCAAACTTCCTCGCTTCCCCGCCTTTGGTCGTCGCCTATGCACTGGCTGGATCATTAAAGATGGATCTGGCAACGGACCCGCTCGGTAACGATATCGACGGCAACCCGGTCTATCTAAGAGACATCTGGCCTAGCAATCAGGAAATACATGATAAAATGCGTGAATGCCTGACCGCTGATATGTATCGGGCCCGGTATGACAACGTATTTGACGGGCCGGAGGAATGGCAGTCGATTGATGGCATTGGCTCGGAGACCTATAGCTGGCAGGACGCGAGCACATATGTGAAGTATCCGACGTTCTTTGAGGGTATGGAGCGGGAACCGGGAGAAATCTCAGATATCGTCGGCGCGCGGCCGCTGCTAATTCTCGCAGATTCGGTAACCACCGATCATATCTCTCCAGCGGGCTCGATACAGAAGGAAAGCCCGGCCGGCGAATATCTACTGGAGCGCCAGATCAGACCGGCGGAGTTCAACTCTTACGGCTCGCGCCGTGGCAATCACGAAGTAATGATGCGTGGGACTTTCGCCAATATTCGAATCCGAAACGAAATGGTGCCGGGCGTCGAAGGCGGCTACACCAAACACCAACCGTCGGGCGAGCAAATGCCGGTTTACGATGCGGCGGTGAAATACGCAGCCGATGGCGTGCCGCTGGTCATCATTGGTGGGAAAGAATACGGTACGGGCTCGTCGCGCGACTGGGCCGCCAAGGGCACCACGCTGCTCGGCGCTAAGGCCGTAATCGTGGAAAGCTTTGAACGTATCCACCGCTCCAACCTGATCGGTATGGGTGTGCTGCCGCTACAGTTCACCGACGGTCAGACCCGAGAAACGCTCAGTCTTGACGGGACGGAGACATTCGATATTAACGGTGTAGCCGAGGGCCTTTCGCCAAGGTCGACACTCGAATGCACAATCCACCGGGCCGGGGGTTCAAACGTAGACATCAAGCTGCTCTGCCGTATCGATACGTTGGACGAACTCGACTACTACAAACACGGTGGCATCTTGCAATATGTGATCCGCAACATGCTAGACGCGGCATAGCTCTACAACTATTCCTGCCCTTTTTTGCATAGAGAACAGGTCGTGGGATGATTTTTGTCGTCGTAATCCGCCTGCGCGTTATATAGACAGAACCTACTAGCGCCATTCGTTAATCAAGATTTTTCCGCTTTCTATCGCGCTTACTTCCCAATTGACAATATGGTGGGCCGCGCTGGCCAGAAGATTGCGGTAGATCCGTTCGACGGGGCTATTTTTAAAAATTGCATTGCCGCCAGCCGTGTTGAACAACCGTGTGCCGGCGTTAAGGGCGGTGCGGCAGGCCCAAGCAGAGTTACGCTTGGCGGTTAGTAGTTCTGATTCCGTCAATTCTCTTCCCGCATCGAGGACCTTCATCGCTTCCGAGACGGTACGGGCATTAAGCGCGTCTGCACTGTCGATGTCGGCAGCGCACTCGCCAGCAATCATATGGCTAGACGGCTGGTTGCCCACCGAAACGCCGCGAGAGATACGTGTCGACGTGTAGTCCAGCCATTTGTCCAATAGTCCCTGCGCCATGCCGATGGACATCGATGCAAACAACGCAGGTGTGAGGTGCCCTCGCGGTACACGGTAGACCCCTTCGGGGTTAAACTTTGCCCCAGGGCTGCGGCCGAGCCGAGCCAGCGCCCCGTCGAGGACGGCATAGTTGGGCACGAATGCATCCTCGACGTTGAAACTTTTGGAGCCGGTTCCTTCTAGGCCGACGACGTTCCAGTCGTCGATAAGGTTCACCTCGGATCGGCGAACCATGAAGAAATGCGGCCCGTCGCGTTTGCCCCTATCTTCGATGAAGCCGGCGCAGATCAACCAGTCGACGTGATCAATGCCGCTGGCGAATCCGAAGCGGCCAGAAAATTGGTAGCCACCATCGACCGGTGAAGCTATGCCCTTTGGGTCGAACGCGGCTGACATCACCGCTTCCGGGTTTTCCCCCCACACGTCTTCCTGCGCTTCCAGCGGGAAGGATCCCAGAAGTTGCGCGTGATCTCCCATGAGCGCCATGACCCAACCTTGCGCTCCGTCACCTTTGGTCAGCCTTTGCGCGACACCGCACAGTACGTCCCACCCCATGGCGTTGCCACCGTATCGCTTCGGTTGGGTCATTCGGGTTAGGCCGGCATCGCGAAATGCCTTTACCGTCTCCACTGGGACCTTTCTGTTGGCCTCGGTCTCGGCTGCACGTTCGTGCAGGACCGGTTGTAAGGCTTCAGCGCGCGCGTAAAATTCAGCCGCGTCTATCTCGGTTGCCGAACGGGTGGGGGCGGAATCGGGCATAAGATGTGCCTACAAAAATTTGTGAGCGGATACTCTGGGAATTCCACCCGAAAGACAATGCGTTTGCCGAAAACGGAGCAAATGGTACCTTACCAGATATAGAAAGAACCGAACAAAACATTACCATCCATGCCCGATCAAACAGAAAGCTCCTCTGGAGGCCGTGAGAGCCTCGCCCATGTGATGATGTTGGTTGCTGTTTTGATCTTCGGCTTGAACTACGTGGTTGGCCGCTGGGTTGCCGGTGACGTGCAGCCATACGTCTTGGGCTTCGTGCGCTGGACCATTGGCACGCTGATCCTGCTACCATTCGCACTGGCGCATCTTAAAGGGGACGCTAATCGTATTCGGAGCTGCTGGAAAATGCTTTGTCTTGCCGGATTTCTAATGCCTTTTATGGGTGCCGGCGTGACCTATGTAGCGCTAACTTATACCGAGGCTATCAATGGTGGCGTCATCCAGACCTCGATGCCTGTGATGATCGTATTGCTATCGTGGCTGTTCCTTGGCGAGAAGACACGCGGGATGCAGTGGCTTGGCATCGTAGTCGCCATTGTGGGCGTTCTGTATATAGTTGCGAGGGGTGATCCGGCGACGCTGGTCGACCTTACTTTCAATGTCGGAGACGCCATCCTGGTCGCCTGCAATCTCGGACTGGCTGGATACGGCGTCGTGGTCAAACGCCTTCCCGGCGGTTTTCATCCTCTTACTTTGATCACCATCGTGTGCGCGGTTGGTGCTGCTTGCCATATACCGTTCTTCGTATTCGAGCTCATGTCCGGAATAGCTGTGGTATGGACTATGAAGGCGTGGGTGTCTCTGGCATTCGTTGCGATCTTTCCGTCGGTCTGTGCCATTCTGCTTTGGAACAGCGCCATCGGTCGGATTGGACCCAGCCGAGCTGGATTTTATATGTATCTGACGCCAGTTTATGCCGCTATTTTCGCGATTCCGCTGCTGGGCGAAACCATCGGAATTTTTCACATTGTCGGTGCAATTCTTATAATCATCGGGGTAACGATGTCGAGCCGGAAGGCCTGATCTAAGCCCCGGCCTTCCGAGGACAGGTTCTATTGCAAAAATTTGGTCCGGGGATTCTCGACTCCTGACGTTGGTTTCTGCATGCTGCCGGTTGCTAACTTTTCAACGGGAAACCGCACGATGGCTATCGAAACCGCAGGTAATGGAGCACCCGATCACGTCTATTTGGTGGACGGCTCCGCTTATATTTTTCGTGCATTTCACGCCTTGCCGCCTATGACGCGGCCCGATGGCACGCCGGTTAACGCTGTTTATGGCTTCACCAACATGCTGACTAAGCTGGTCGAGGATTCCGATGCCGATTTTCTGGCCGTGATTTTCGATACTGCGCGGAAGACCTTCCGCACCGAAATATATCCCGAATACAAGGCTAATCGACCACCGCCCCCGGAAGAATTAGTACCTCAGTTCGATCTGATTCGTGAGGCTACTCGGGCCTATTCTCTGCCCTGCTTGGAAATGGAGGGGTTTGAGGCAGATGATTTGATCGCAACCTATGCCAAACTTGCTGTCGAGCAAGGATATGAGGTGACGATCGTCTCGTCCGATAAGGATCTGATGCAACTTGTCGGTCCTGGAGTACGTATGATGGACCCGATGAAAAATCGATTTATCGGCGCTGACGAAGTGTTTGAAAAGTTTGGCGTAAGCCCCGAAAACGTCGTCGACGTTCAGGCTTTACTTGGTGATTCAACCGATAATGTTCCCGGCATTAAGGGTATTGGTGAGGCACCAGCTGCCGCGCTTGTTCGTGAATATGGCAATCTCGATAAAATTCTAGAGGCCGTAGAAGACCCGGAAGTAGTGAAAGCGCAGGCAGTCGACAAGGCTGAAAATTGCCAGGCCCGAATCTATGAGCTGGCGGGGC
>JAYYZV010000019.1:0-3445 GCA_036339975.1 Pseudomonadota bacterium
CGTCCAGCCATTCGGCCCCTTGATGGTTTGCTCGATGCACCACCAGAATTCCTCCTCGGTTTCACCCTTCCAAGCAAAAACGGGAGTGTCTTCCGCCGCGCTCGCGGCGGCCGCCTGGTCCTGGGTCGAAAAGATGTTGCACGAACTCCACCGAACCGTCGCTCCCAGCGCCGTCAGCGTTTCAATCAGGACCGCGGTCTGAATAGTCATGTGCAGACAGCCGACAATCCGGGCATCTTTCAGCGGTTTGGAGGCGCCATATTCATCGCGTAGCGCCATCAAACCGGGCATTTCGGTCTCGGCAATGGCGATTTCCTTGCGGCCCCACTCGGCCAGGGACATGTCTGCAACTTTGTAATCGGCATCGGCGCTCATCGGCGGGCTCCTTTTCTTCTCGGATTTTCGATGGCCTGAGCATGATTTTGGCAGGCCGTCCCAACATTTGTCCCACTCTTGGCAAGAATGGAGTGTATTGGATAAAAGGTGGGTATAGCAGGGCAAAAGTCAAAAAATCAATAATCTCGAATTAGACAGCGTCGATCGGGCTATGCCAAAATGGCAAGACGTTACCTATGAAGGACGAGCCCATGGCTACCAAGGCAAAAAAGGCATACGAGCTTAAACCGGTCGCACCCCACAGGATCGACGCACCGGGCGCTGTGACGGAAATGCCAACGCCGCGGGAAATGCACCACGCCCATATCTTCACGGACAAAAACTACGACGCCATGGTTGAATTCTATCAGATGCTCTTCAACGGCAGCGTCACCAACGAGCATGTGCATGAAGGCAAGCATCAACTGGCCTTCATCACATACGACGATCACGATCATCGGGTGGTGGTCATTAAACAGCCGGGCTGGGGCACCAAGCCGGAACGCCCGGTAGGGCTATCGCACATTGCGTTTGCTTATTCGAGCCTGGGCGAACTGATTTTCATATACAAAACGCTGAAAGCGGCCGGGCACCCAGCACCGCACTGGACGGTCAATCACGGCAATTCGACATCCCTCTACTACCGGGACCCTGACGGAAACGAGGTTGAAACCATGCTCGACAATTTCTCGGCGCTAGAAACGCAGGATTACAAGCGTTTCTATCAGTTCACGGAAGAATTTGGCGAAATGTCGGAAGGAAATTTCGACCCGGATAAAATGGTTAAACTTTACGAATCTGGGGTGCCCGATTCGGTCCTTTTGGACCGCGAACAGGTTCGGAGATTGGCCCGAGAAGGCACGCTGTAGACACCGAGTTCGGCGAGCTAGTCATCGGTCTCGCCAAAGCCGCTGCTCACCAGATCGCATAAAGCCAACAACGCCGCTTCGGCGTCATCTCCCGCCGCCGAAATAACTATCTCCGCGCCTGACGCCGCGCCCAGCAACAACAGGCCCATGAGGGAGCGGCCGCTGACGGTTTCACGTCCGTTCGACACGGAAATTTCCGCCGAAAATTCTTCCGTGAGAACGGTAAATTTTGATGCCGCCCGCGCGTGCAGTCCGCGGGCATTTACGATAACAACGCTGCGTTCGGGCATGTCTCCGGCTCCGGATCAGTTTCCGGGATGATCCAGCAGTTCCGATGCCCGCTTGATGTATTTGCGCCCCGCTACATAAGCTTCCGTGACGGCTTGCTCGAGATCAGCCGACTTGCGCACGGTGGCGAGTTTGACAAGCAAAGGCAGATTCACGCCTGCCAGCACCTCCACATTCGCTTCTTTCAGAATGGAAATAGCGAGGTTCGAGGGCGTGCCCCCGAACATATCGGTCAGCACAATCACACCTGCGCCGCCCTCCGCGCGATCGACGGCGGCGAGAATATCGCTGCGGCGATTTTCCATCTTGTCCTTGGGACCGATGCAAACGCTTTCAACTCTCTTCTGTGGGCCGACAATGTGTTCCAGCGCGGAGATAAATTCTTCGGCGAGGCGGCCATGCGTCACAATAACCAGACCGATCATTGGCCATCTCTCCTGTTTTTTTTCAGGTCGCGATGGGAGATACGCACCCGTTCGCCCTTTTCTTGCAACCATCTACCGATCAGCTCAGCGGTATAGACCGACCGATGCTTTCCGCCAGTACAGCCGAAAGCAACGGTGAGATAGCTTTTTCCCTCGGCGCTAAACCGGGGAAGAAGGGGTTCGAGCAATTCCTTCAGATGGATCAGGTAACCGTAGAAATCGGTATCGGATTCTATAAATTCACCGATCTCCGCATCCAGCCCGGTCAGGGGCCGCAGTTGGTCCACATAGTGCGGGTTTCTCAGGAACCGCACATCAAAAACAAGATCTGCCTCGTGTGGCAGCCCATGACGATAGGCGAAGGACGTGACAAAAATCGCAAGCCCCGGCGCGCGTTGGAGGTCATGGTTTGAATCCAGAAGGTTTTTCAGTTCGCCGATAGCCATTTCAGAGGTATCTATCACCTCGTCGGCACGTTCGCGCAGCGGTTCCAGCATGCGTCGTTCGCGATTGATCCCGTCCGTGACGCGCCGATCGGGCGTTACCGGATGACGACGACGGGTTTCGGAAAACCGCCTTTGCAGTATCTCGGAATTACAGTCCAAAAACAGTAACCGAACGCTGAGATCGTCTCTATCCACAAGCGAATCGAGTTCTTCAAGGAATGGTTCCGGCCCGAAATCTCGGGTCCGAGCATCCGCTCCGATCGCCAATGGCCGATCGCTTCCCGCACCGGGATTCAGAAGGCTGGACAGCAGAGAAAGGGGAAGGTTGTCCACCGCTTCGTACCCCAGGTCCTCCAGCGCTTTCAGCGCGGTGGATCGTCCGGCGCCTGACATGCCCGTTACGATGACAACCGGGGTCTTCGCATCGTCGACCGATGCGGCGGCTCTAGGGACACTCGCCTTCGTGCTCATGCCGTGGATTAGCTCCCGCAGGGGTTTCGTCACTGGTCAAAACTGCCGCCCCGGTTTTCGGATCCACCTGCCCGGCGACGTCGTGCGCTGCCAAACGTAGTACCGCGACGGCGTTGGGTACGAAGGGCGCAAAAGCTATCTTCCGGACCCGGCACTCTAAATACTCGCACCAGCTACGCGCTGGCAACCGCTCAACCTCATCGGGGCCGACCAGATCGCAAACCAGATTGACCGGCGTCTCATCGATTGACGGAAGCCTTACCAACCCAAGTCCCCGCAATTCCAGTCTCCCGATAAGCGGGGGCGGACAAGACGCATAGAGGGTGTCGTTTTTCCGGCAGATGTAAACCCGGTCATCCGCCACCAGCGTTGCCCCGTCTTCGATTAATCGAAATGCGAGGCTGGATTTGCCGGAGCCGGACGCCCCCCGCAGGAGAATCCCGATATCACCATAGGTAACACAGGTTGCATGGATCGACAGTGGCGCCTCAGCCAACACTGGCCTATGCCCGGCAGGCGGGCAGACGCACAACGAACCGGGCGCCGCGGCATTTTCCCTGATCACCATACA